>JAYVRT010000443.1:0-5860 GCA_043776025.1 Archangiaceae bacterium
AGGTGACGGGGCAGACGGTGACGCCGACGGCGGGCGCCTCCGACGCGCACCTAACCTCCTTCAGCGGGACGCTCAACGGCGCGCCCTTCGTCTCCGGCACGCCCGTCACTGTCGAGGGGAGCTACGTGCTGGCGCTGGCCGCCTCCGACGCGCTCGGACACCAGGCCTCGGCCACCGTCTCCTTCTCTATCGACCGGACGCCCCCGGTGGTGACGCTCGGCGGCTTCGTGGATGGGGCCACCGTCGGGGTCGACGTCTTCCCCACTTTCGCCGCAACCGACGCCCACCTGGTGTCCGTCACCGGCACGTTGGACGGGACGCTCTTCGTCTCCGGCTCGGGCGTCACCACCGGGGGGCTCCACACGCTCGTGGCCACCGCCATCGACGCTGCCGGCAACTCCGCGACAAAGACGGGCAGCTTCAACCTCGACAAGACGCCGCCGGGCATCACCATTGCCGGTGTGGCGGATGGACAGCTGACGAAGCCGCCGGTGATGCCGGTGGTCTCGGTGGATGACCCGCAGGCCACCGTCACCCTTCGCCTCGACAACCTCCCCTTCGTCTCCGGCACGCCCGTCACCAACGACGGCCTGCACCAGCTCACCGTCACCGCCGTCGACTCCGTCGGAAACAGCGCCAGCGCGGCCCGGAGCTTCACCGTCGACGGGACGCCGCCTGTCATCGCCATCGGCGGCTTCGTCGATGGCGCGGTGGGAAGGACCAGCGTGACGCCGACCTTTGCGTCCACCGACGCGCACCCACTCTCCACCACCGCGACGCTCAACGGCGCCAACGTCATCTCCGGCACGCCCGTCAGCGCCGAGGGAAGCTACACCCTCGTCGTCAGCGCCGAGGACGCGGTCCACAACCAGGCGCCGCCGAAGTCCGCCAGCTTCAAGATTGACCTCACCGCGCCCACCCTCACCATCACTGGCGTCGTCAACGGGCAGGTCAGCGCCGTGTCGGTCACCCCGGTCATCACCACCAATGATGCAACGGCCACCGTCACCGCTCTTCTCGACGGGAACAGCTTCCTCTCCGGCACCACCGTCGCCACCGAAGGGGTGCATCACCTGACGGTGAGCGCCGTCGATGCCGCCGGCAACGCCGCGCCTCCCGTGGCGCTGACTTTCACCCTCGACTTCACCGCGCCGGTCATCACCGTCACCGGCGTCGCCAACGGGGCGCAGCGCAATGCGCCCGTCACCCTTTCAGTGACGGTGGCGGATGCGACTCCCACCACCCTCACCCTGAAGCTCGACACCCTGCCGTTCGTCTCCGGAAGCGTCGTCGGCACCGAGGGCAGCCACACCCTGGTGGCCGCTGCCACGGACGCGGCCGGCTTCACGGCGACGCTGAGCGTCAGCTTCACTCTCGACTTCACCGCCCCGCTCATCACCCTCACCGGCGTCACCAACGGCGCCAGCGGGGCGTCCTTCACGCCCGTCTTCAGCGCCACCGACGCCCACGGCCCGGTGACGGTGAGCGCCACGCTGGACGGCGTCGCCTTCGCCAGCGGCACCGTGGTTTCGTCTGCTGGCGGGCACAGTCTGTCGGTCCATGCGACCGACGCCGCCCTCAACGCGGCGACGACGACGGTGGCCTTCACCGTCACCGGCTCCGGCTCGTCGCGGCCCACCTTCAACTTTGGCGTCTGCGCCATGTCCTCGCTGTCGATGGAGAACAACGCCCGCGTCGAAGGAGCTCCGGCGCACGTCGCCTCGGTCGCCTCCAACGGCAGCATCGAACTCGAGAACGGCGCGCGGGTGACGGGCGATGCCGTCGCCGGCTCGAAGCTGACGCTGCGGAACAACGCCGTCGTCGAAGGGCGCGGCTACCACGGCGGCAGCTTCACCGCGTCCAACCACGCCTCCGCTTACGGCGGGGACCAGACGGTCACCCCGGCGCCCCTGCCCTGTCTGTGCGGGTACGACCTCGCCGCCCACCTCGCCGACGCCCACGCCAACAACAACAACGCAGTGCTCGCCGGCAACCCTGCCTTCAGCGGCGGCAACCTCACCCTCAACTCCGGGACCCTGTCGCTGCCGGCCGGCCGCTACTACTTCGGCAAGCTGAAGGTGAAGTCGCACGCGACGCTGACGGCCGCCGCCACCGCCCAGGTGGAGATCTTCGTCGCCGGGGACCTCGAGGTGGAGAACAACGCCCACTTCGGCGGTCCAGCGGCCGGCATCCCCATCCTCGTCGTCAGCGGCGCCGGGCCCTGCCCCGGCAGCAAGGTGGAGCTGGAGAACAACAGCGACGCGGCACTCCTGCTC
Source organism: Archangiaceae bacterium (assembly GCA_043776025.1). Taxonomy (GTDB): domain Bacteria; phylum Myxococcota; class Myxococcia; order Myxococcales; family Myxococcaceae; genus JAYVRT01. The sequence continues at coordinate 2,277 of JAYVRT010000443.1, forward strand.
TACGCGCCGCTGGCGGACGTCGAACTGGAGAACAACTCGATGCTGGTCGGTGCGGTGGTGGGTAAGACGGTGTCTCTGAAGAACAACCAGAAGATTCGCTGGAGCGGCCCCCAGGCCGTGCCTCCCCGGTTGACCTGCCCGTGACGGAGCCCCATCTGACCTCGAGGCCTTCACCGCTGCTCGGACTCCTCCTGGCGCTCGCCGCCGCGCCGGCGCCAGCCGCGCCCCGCGAGCTGCACGCGACTCCGGCAGGCCCGGTGGTGTCGGTGCGGCCCGAGGACCAGGCCCGCATCCAGCAACTGTGGCGGGAGCACGCCGTCGAAGCTCCGGCGCCCGTGCCGTCTGAGCCAGCCCTCGTCCGGCTGCGCCGCGCCCAGGCGGCGCTCGGGCCGCGCCCCGGAGTGGTCCAGCGCCTGACGCCCGCGGGCGCCGGCGTCAGTCCGAAGCAGGCGCTGGCAGCGGCTAGAGATGAGGTGCTGAACGCACAAGCGGGCATCCGCGTCGACGGCTCCGAGGACCTCCGCCGGCTGCTGTTGCTCGAAGAGCGGTTGCCAGCGTCCGGAGCGGACGAGGCGAGGCGGAGGATTTCGGTGGCGCGCGCGAAGCTGGAGCGGCGACTGGCGGAGTTCGACCAACAGGCGCTGGGCGTCGTCGCGACGCTGGAAGCGGAGACTGCGGGAGGAGCGCTCTTCAAGGAAGCCGCTGAGCTCGTCGGCGCCGACTCCCGCGCGGGGCTCGACGGTCTCGTCCGACAGCTGCACGCCTGGGGCGAGCAACCCGCGGAGTCCGTCCTTTCTGCGGACCTCACCTACGTCCAGGGCGGCCTCAGCCGGCCGCCGATGCCGGACGGCGGCTTCCAGCCTGCCTACCTCGCCTCCGCCGACACCGCTTCGCCGCTGGCGCTCGACGACGGCTCGGCGGGGCGCGAGGTGGAGCTGTCCACCGAGGTCACCGCCAGAGCGCAGGCGCTGGGCACCGCCGCCGCGGCGCTCGACTTCGTGAAGAACCAGGCGCGGCTGGAGTGGTACCCGGGGGCGATGAAGGGCTCGACGGCGAGCCTGCGCTCCTTGCGCGGCAACGACGTGGACCTCGCGACCCTGCTCATTTCCCTGCTGCGGGCCCAGGGAACCTCCGCCCGTTACGTGCGAGGCACCATCGAGCTGCCGGTGGCTCGGGTGGCCGACCTGCTCGGGCTGCTCGACGGTGCGGAGCTGACCGCCCTCTACGCTCCCGGTCCGACGCCCGCTCCCTTCGTCCTGTCGGCGGCGAAGCGGGACCTGGCGCTGAAGGCGCTCTCCAGCGCGGGCGTCGCCTACCAGCCGGTGGTGGCGGGCGGACAGGTGGCAGCAGTGCAGCTGGGCCACGTCTGGCTCGAGGCGTGGGTGGGCTTCGCCGACTACCGCGGCGTGGGCGCGCAGGCGGCAGGCAAGCAGTGGGTGCCGATGGACCCGTCGATTCCGGGGGTCGGCAAGTACGAGGCCTCCACGCCCTCGCTCGATGCCTGGAGCTCTCTGGCGACGAGCGCGGAGCAGGTGTCCGTCGACTACCTCGCGAGCAGCGGGCCGGCCTCGCCGCTCGACTTCCTGAAAGCGCAGCTACAGCAGCAGGCGAGCAGCCACGGGACGACGTACCCTCAGGCGCTGCGGAAGGTGACGCAGCGCACCGAGGCGCTGCAGCTGTTGCCCGGCGCGCTGCCCTACAAGGTCGTGTCGGTCGAGGGTGAGTCCGCCTTCGTCCCCGAGTCACTGCGCCAAAAGCTTCACCTCGCCGCGAGCGACGCGAGCGGCACCCTTTTCGACGTCACCCTGCCGCTGCACCAACTGCTCGAGCACCGCGTCACCTGGAGCTACAAGCCGGCGACGGCGACCGACGAGCAGATTGTCGCGGTGGCGGGCGGGCTGTACGCGGCGCCAGCGGCCGTGGTGCAAGTGTTGCCGGTGCTGCGCGTCGACGGGCGCGAGGTGTCGGTGGGCACCCGGGCGCTGCCGTTGGGGGTGAGCCACACCTTCACCCTCGAGCTGCAGGCGCCCAATGGCGGCGTGCGGCGGGTGGACAACCAGGTGGTGGCGGGCAACCTGCTCGTCCTCGGCCTCGGCGCCAGCCGCAACACCTTCACCGACGCGGCCACCGAGGACCCCCTCGACACCGAAGGGCCGGCCGGCCGCTTCCTCTACGCGCGGGCGGTGGCGTACGCGAATGGCTGGGGCGCGGCGGAGGACGAGCTGGGCGAAGTGCTGCAGGTGGTGCCGCTGCGGCCGACGGCCAACCTGGTGCTCGTCGAGAATCAACTGCAGGTGTCGACGACGGTCGGCGTCCCGGGCGCGGTGCGCTTCAAAGGGCTAGAGGTGGACGCTGACCTGCGGACGATGACGCCGCTGGAGCTGGTGGCGGGCCGGGGGAAGGAGCTGCTGCGGCTGTCCGGGATGCAGGGCAGCTTCCTCGAGGCGAAGGTGCTGAGCGACGCCACCCTGGTCGAGAGCGTCTCGTCGACAAGGCTGCTGCAGACGGCGCACGCGCGGGGTGTGCCGGTACTCGTCCTCACGCCCTCCAACCAGGCGAGCCAATTGCCGCTGCTGCAGGCCTCTGCCGCGGTGCTGGCGGACGTGACGGACCATCTGCGGCTGGGCCGCGAGGTGCGGATCCCAAAGACCTCCCTCACCGTCAACGACTGGACCGGCACCGGCTACATCGTCCGCAATGTGGTGACCGAGGAGGCCGGCTACTTCCTCTCGGGCAAAGTGTCCGGCGGGCAGACGACGGTGTCCCCCTCGGCGTGGAGCGACCAGGCGCTGGCGGACGCGCTGAGCAAGCCCGACGCGCCGGCGTCGACGCCCGACGTCAGCAAGGTCGCGCGCATCGTGAAGGTGCCGGCCACGGACCTGCAACAGGGCGTCGTTGGCAAGCCGCTGCCGCTGGCGCTGGCGGTCTATGTCAGCACGCTCGACGGCGTCCCGGTGAAGGGCGCGCCGGTGACGTTCAAGCGGACAGCCCCGGGGCTGCCGGTCTTCTCCGGGAACCCTGCGCTGGCCAGCGTCACGGTGCAGACGGACGGGTTCGGCCGCGCGAGCGCGCCGGTGGCGCCGGACACCGTCATCGCCCATCTGGCGGTGGCGGATCCGCAGTCGCCGTTCGACCAACTGGTGGGCTTCAACCAGGTGCAGGCGGAGACGGCGAACGGGACGGGCACCATCGGCCTCTCAGCACCTTTCACGGTGGTAGGGCTGCCCGACGTCCCCTTCCGTTTCCAGCTGGGAGCGACGACGTCCTTCGTCACCGAGGCCGGGCTCGAGCTCGACACCCAACTGCCGGCGCAGCTGACCGACAAGTACGGCAACCCCCTCGCCAACCGGGCCGTCACCTGGAGCAGCACCCCGGGGACCGGGCGCTTCGACAGCGCGCGCCGGTCGGGCACCCGCACCTACAGCCTGACGGACCTGACGCAGGTGCCGACGCTGGTGCAGACGACGGCCACCGACGGGCAGGTGCGAACCGCCTTCATCCCGTCCGACGTGCCGGCGCCGCACCAGTTGCTGGCCACCCACCTCACCGCCACCGGCCAGTACCAGGTGAACGCCACCGCCTCG
>JAYVRT010000444.1:0-5857 GCA_043776025.1 Archangiaceae bacterium
TTTGACCTTGGCGCTGGCGAGCGGCCGAGCCACGTGTCGCCCCAGCGGTGGGGTTAAGCTTCCACGCCAGCCGGCCCGGGTTCGGGCCCGCGGAGCCGACGGCGGCGCCAATCGCTCTGGCTAAAGGACGACGAGCCGCTGGGCCCGGGCGGCGAGGTAGCCGACCTTGCGAGCGACGCCAGCGAGCGCGGGATCCTGATCATCGACCCGCAGGGTCAGCCGCGGCAGCGACGAGAGCAGGTGCCGCGAGATCTGCCCGAGGCTGAGTGTCGCGTGGCCCCGGCGCCGCTCATCGCGTACGGTGAAGAGCCCCTCGAGCTCGGCGCCGAACTGGCTGCGGCTGCCGACGTCGATCTTGAACACCAGCCGCCCCTTCTCTTCGAGCACGTAGGTCCGCTTGCTCTTGAGCCGCTGGCGGATGCGCGCGGGGAAGCCCTCGGGATCCTCGATCATCGGATCCCGCTGCATGATCTCCTTCACCGCGTCGGCCGCCATCGGCACCAACTGCTCCAGGTCCGACTCGACGCCCAGCCTCAGCATCGGGTTGGTGAATGGACCCAGGTCGTCGGCGGAGACGGAGAAGAGGCGCTGCAGCCGCGAGAGCGATGGGCGCACGGTCGGGCACAGGTGCTGGATCAGCATGTCAATCGCCCCCTTCTCGCCGACGGCGGCGCCGAGGGTCACCTTCCCGTGCAGCACCTTGCCGATGTCGCCGATCGCGTTGGGCAGGTTGGCCGATGGGACGACGAGGCCGCCGTTGCCGCCGACGAAGACCGCCGCGGTCAGCTCGCCGGAAAGGAACCGGCCCCAGAAGGTGAACAGCTCCCTGCCGGGCCCGGGGACGATGCCGAACTCTTCCAGCAACCCGAGCAGGTAAAGGTTGTGCGCGGGCTCGCGCGCCAACAGCGCCTTGAGCGGCTCGAGGTGCTTCGGGGCCAGCGGCTCGACGGTGGACGCCATGACGGACCGCTCAAGTTAGCTCAACGGCCCGCATCCGCCGGGGAGAAGGTGAAGGTGTAGGCCTGGTGGCGCAGCGGCTTGCCGGGCAGCTCGAAGCGCGACTCCTCAAACGCGTCGAGGACGCAGGCGGCGATCTGCGGGTCTGGCCAGGTCGAGCGCTTGACCACCACGTTCTCGAAGCGGCCTCCGTCGGTGGTCTCGTAGGTGACTGTCACCCGCTGCGTCGTGCGGACGCGATCACGTGCGTCGTCGAAGCACTGCCGCACCAGACGCTCCACCCCGGCGAGGCCCGGCCTCCGGCTGAGCGCGTCGAGCACCTCCCGCGGCGGCTCGTCGTCGTCGTCGTCCGGCAGGCCGGCGTCCACGGGCGCGACCACCGCCGGCGCCACGGCGACGGCGGGTGCGGCAAGGGGAGCCGGCTGGGGTACGGGCGCCGCCACCACCACCGGGGGCGGCGCCGGAGCGGCCGGCGGAGGAACAGTCACCGCGACCGGGCCGCCGAGCAGCCAGAAGCCGAGCGCGATCAACCCCGCGAACGGCGCCAGCACCGCGAGCGCGATCAGCACCCCGCGCTTCACGTCAGTCGCTCCGTCACCACCGTCGGCTCGCGGCGCAGCTTCGCCAGCGAGAAGCCGGCCACCAGGGCCGCCGCGTTCGTTGGCCCGCCGTCGCCCAGGCCGCTCCACTTCGCCAGCAGCCCCACCACCTGAGCCGGCGACCGGCCGCCTTCCCGCAGCGCGGCGATCGTCAGCCCGCCCTCGCGCTTGGCCAACCGCTTGCCGTCCTCGCCCATCAGCAGCGGCACGTGGGCGAAGCGGGGGGCGACCAGGCCAAGCGCCTCGTACAGCTGCAGCTGCCGCGGAGTGGAGCTGAGCAGATCATCACCCCGCAGCACGTCGGTGATGCCCTGCGCCGCGTCGTCCACCACCACCGCCAGCTGGTAGCTGGCGACGCCGTCGGTGCGCCGGACGACGAAGTCTCCCGCCACCGCCGCCACGTCCTGCGAGGTCGGCCCGAGGACTCCGTCGACGAACGAGGTGACGCCGCCCGCCGCCCGGAACCGCAGCGCCGGCGCTCGCCCTGGCTTCGCCGTCGCCCCCCCGGCACAGGTGCCTGGGTAGCGAGGGCCTTCCTCTCCCGCGTGGGGCGCGGACGCGGCCCGGGCAATCTCCGCGCGGGAGCACCAGCAGGGGTAGACCCGGCCGCGCGCGGCGAGCTGCTCGAGCGCCGCGGTGTACGCGGCTCCCCGTTCGCTCTGCTGCCACACCGGCCCGTCCCACTCGAGGCCGAGCCAGCGCAGGTCCTCGAAGATGCCGTCGATCGCCTCGGGCCGGCTGCGGTCGGGATCGAGGTCCTCGATGCGCAGCAAGAACTCGCCGCCCACCGCACGCGCCTGGAGCCAGCCGAGGAGGGCGCTGCGCGCGTTGCCGAGGTGAAGCCGCCCAGACGGGCTGGGAGCGAACCGCCCTCGCATCACCGCCGTTACTTCTTCTTCAGCGGCGCGCGCGACTTTCCGTCGAGCGGCTTGCGGCTCCCCTCGTCCTTCGAGGGCTCGACGAGGTCATCGACGGCGAGCTCCTTGCCTGGCTGGACGCCGTACTTCGCCTCGGCCAGCCGGGTGCCAGAGAGCCCGGGGCCGTTGGCGACCGCCGAGGGCACCTTCACCAGCTCGCCGACCTTCGCGCCCTTGGCGGTGAGCGCGCCGGCGAGGTTGTAGAACTCCATGCCGGCCGAGAGCAGCTCGGTGTCGAAGGCGGTGCGCTGCAGCCGCCGCACCTCGTTGGCCTGGGCGACGTACAGGAAGGAGTCGAGCGCGAGGCCCTTGCCTTCCTTGCTCAGCGCGCCGAACAGCAGCAGGTCGGCCTGGGCCGCGGCCGCCTGTTCCTTCGCCGCCGAGACGAGCTCGCTGTCGATCTTGTTCTGGGCCAGCGAGGCGAGCATCCGCGACTCGGGGTCCTTGGTCGTCGAGGCGCCCGAGACCTTCGCCGTCTTCCCCGCGGCGACTTCCGCGACTCCACCGACCGTCTCGCCGTCGGCGAGCACCACCCGCCAGAAGTGGAGGCCGGCGGGGACGCCCGTCACCTGCAGCGGGGTGCCGCCCAGCGCGACGCCGTCGATGAACACCGCGCCGCCCGAGGGGGTCGATTCCACCACCAGCAGGTTCTTCGTCGCCGCCTTCACCGCCTTGCGGGTATCGGTGACGAGCCGGCCAAAGAGCGCCGAGGTCGCGGCCAGCGGCAGCTCGCGATCCGGCGCGAGCGCGAGCGCGGTCTGCAGCGACTTGAGGCCCTCGTCGTCGCGACCGGTGTTGTATTGCACCGCGCTGAGCAGCGCGAAGGCGTCGACCACCTCGGCGACGTCGAGCACCCCCGCGGCCACCGCCTTGAAGCCGGTGGTCGCCTTGGTGAGCGCCTCGTCGGCGAGGCGGAACTTCCGCTTCTTGCGCAGGTCCTTCGCCTCTTCGACGCCCTTGCGCGCGGCGGCGAGGCTGTCGGCGTACGGGTCCGCCGCGGCGGGCTTCCGGGTGTCGATCAGCTGGATCGCGTCGACGCCCTTGAACTCGGTGAGGAGCATCCCCGCGGCCTTGCCGCCGGCGCGCTGGGGCACGTCGCCTCCGAGCGCGGCGAAGGGGACCACCGCCAGCTTCGGGGGTGTCCCGCCGGGCGCTTCGCCCTCGGCGGCCAACACCAGGGACGACGACAACAGGATCGCGGAAACGAGCACTCTCATGTCCGGTCGCACATAACATGACTCACTCGACATGCGCTTCCTCCACTGCTCGGACGTCCACGTCATCGGCGACTACCACACCCCCTCGGTTCGCCGGCTGGGCTGGCGGCGGCTCCCCGCGCTGGCGGAGCTGAAGCTGCGCGGCCGCGGCCGTCAGTTCGCCCACTCGCCCGAGACGATTCGCACCATCGTCGCCGACTTCGACCGGCACCGGGCGGATCACCTGATCGTCTCGGGCGACCTCACCGGCTACGCGCTCGAGGAGGAGTTCGACGGCGCGCTCGCCGCCCTCTCGCCGATCGCCGCGGATCCCCGGCGCTGCACCGTCATCCCCGGCAACCACGACACCTATACGCCCGGAGCGATCCGCGACCGGCGCTTCGAGCGCCGCTTCGGCCACCTGCTGGTCAGCGACCTGCCCGAGCTCACCCGCGAGGGGCCGTTTCCCTTCGTCCGCCTGCTCGACGACGGCGCGGCGGTGGTGGGGCTGCTGTCGGCGCGGGTGCCGCTGGTGCCCGGCTTCTCCTTCGGGGTGATTGGCCAGCGCCAGCTCGAGGGGCTGGAGGCGATCATCGCCGCGCCCCAGCTCAAAGACCGCGCGGTGCTGGTGGTGGTGCACCACGCGCCGCTGGCGAAGTCGGGCAAGCCGGACAAGCCGCTGCACGGGCTGGTCGACGCGAAGAAGCTGTTTCAGATAGTCCACGGCCCGAAGTTCGCGGTGCTCCACGGCCACATCCACCACCGCTACCACCACCCGGCGAACCCGCAGCGCCCCCACGTCTTCGGCGCCGGGAGCAGCACCCAGCTGGGCCGCGAGGGCTATTGGTTGATCGACGTCCGAGACGGGGCGTTCGTCGGCAGCGAGATGCGACGGCCCGGCGTCTGAACCGCCGCTACATCAGGCCTTCGCACTCCGCGGGCTTGGGCGCGCCGCACGCCGCCTGGAGCAGGGCCCGGGCACAGGCGGCCTGCTTGTCGGCGCGATCCTTCGCGACCGCCACCTTCTTGCTGGTGTCTTTGCACTGCTTGCCCGACGCGGAGCACTTCTCCTTCGCGTCCTTGGTGCAGCTCGAGGCGTGGCACTGGGCGCTCGCCCAGAGGTCACACAGCCAACGCTCGTTGTACGTGTTCGGCTTGGTGCCCGAGGAGGTCACCAACATGGCAGCGGCGAGGGTGGCGAGGATCATGGCGGCTCCGATTGTAGCCCCAGTCTACGGCGGGCTCTATTTCCGATGCGATCCTGCTACATACCGGTTGCGATGGACTCCGGCGAACTGTCCCTGGAAGAGCTGAAGCACCTGCGCGACCTCAACCGAGAGGTCGACCACACCCTCGAAGAGTCCCTCAAGGACCGCGAGAACCTGGAGCAGACCTTTCGGCGCCTGTTTCCTCAGCTGCTCATCATGAGCGGCGCTGTGGGTGTAGCGGTCACCAGCCTCGACGAAGAGCTGACGGTGCAGACCTGGCACCACGGCGAGTTCGGGGGAATCTTCCCCGGCACGCTGCTCGCCGAGAACCGCTGGGGCGCGCGGAAGATCGCCGGGGGCACGTTCGTGTCGCAGGCGCTCGACGTGGTGGGGACGAAGATCGGCGCGATCGGCATGTACTTCACTGGCGATCAGACCCAGACGGATCGCGCGGCCCGCCTGTCGCGGCTGCTAGACACCGTGGCCGAAGAGCTCGACACGGTGCTCGCCTCGATTCAGACCGCCTCGGAGAAGCACCAGCTGCTGGTGACGATCAACCACTTCCTCTCGAACCGGGTGTTCGAGGTGGGCATGGACTCGGCGGTGCGGGCGCTGTGTGAGAAGGTGAAGCTGCCCGGCTTCATGCTGATGTACCGCGACGCGGTCGAGTCGGCGGCGATGCACTACCGGATCTACAAGTACGGCCAGCTGGAGCACGCGAGCAACGGCACCCGCCACCCGAAGATCGAAGAGGCGATTCACACCTACGGGCCGCAGCTGGTGAACGCCCACGACAAGCGGCTGCGCGAGGTGCTCGGCAGCCACCGCGCCGTCGAGGCGGTGTTGATCTCCGGCTTTGGCGACGCGAACGCGCTGGGGAAGATCATGGTGTGGAGCGGCAGCGACGGCTTCTCCGCCTACACGATGGACCTGCTCCACCTGCTGGCCTCGACGCTCTCCCAGCGGCTCATCGACTACAA
>JAYVRT010000445.1:0-5857 GCA_043776025.1 Archangiaceae bacterium
CTACGCAGAGCAGAGCGTGCTCGGCAAGGCGCTCGAGCGGCAGCTCGTCGAGCTCACCGTCTGCGACATCCGGGACTGCGCCGACGGGAAGCACCGCACCACCGACGACTCGCCCTATGGCGGTGGGGCGGGGATGGTGATGAAGGTCGAGCCGCTGGTCGCGGCGATCGAGCAGGCGAAGGCGCGACTGCCCGACGCTCCGGTGCTGCTGATGAGCCCGCGCGGCGCGGCGTTCGACCAGGTCAAGGCGCACGCGCTCGCGGCGAAGGGCTCGGTGGTGCTCGTCTGCGGCCGCTACGAAGGCGTCGACGAGCGGGCGCTGAAGTACGTCGACGAAGAGGTGTCGCTGGGCGACTTCGTGATCACCGGGGGAGAGCTCGCGGCGCTGTGCGTGCTCGACGCGGTGGCGCGGCTGGTGCCGGGCGTGCTGGGCAACGCCGAGTCGGCGGTCACCGAGAGCTTCGAGCACGGGCTGCTCGAGCACCCGCACTACACCCGGCCCGCCGAGTTTCGTGGCGCCGGCGTGCCCGCGGCCCTGCAGAGCGGCGATCACGCCCGCATCGAGCGCTGGCGACGTTGGCAGGCGCTGAAGCTGACCGAGGCGAAGCGGCCCGACCTCTACGCGAAGCTCGAGCTGTCGAAGGCCGACCTCAAGCTGCTGAAGAAGACCGAAGACGAGCTGTAACTACTCGGGCGCCGGGTACATCGTGGCGAGCGACGCGGGGATGTTGTTGGCGGTGGTGATCTGCTTGTAGACGCCGACCGCCGGCCGCGCGGTGCGCTTCTTCATCGGGTCCGTCTTCTCCACCGCATAGAGCCCGAAGCGGTACGACATCCCGTGGTTCCACTCGAAGTTGTCCATCAGGGTCCAGTAGAAGAACCCGCGCACGTCGGCCCCGTCGCGGATCGCGCGCTTGACCCAGGTCGAGTAGCGCACCAGCCAGCTGGCGCCGAGCGCCGCGTCTTTTTCCACCTGGGCGCCGGTCTCGGTGATGAACGAAGCAAGCCCGTACCGGGTCTTCACGTGCATCGCCATCTCGTAGATCCCCTTGGGGTAGTCCTCGCCAATCTCGACGTTGGTCGGGTCGAAGGTCGTCAGCGGGGAAAGGCCGGGCAGGGTGGCGGCGCCCATGCCGGTGACGGTGGTGCGGGTGTAGTAGTTGATGCCGAGGTAATCCATGCGGCCGGCGAGGTCGTCGCGGTGCACCTGCTTGCCGTCGAGCGCGACGTCGACGTCGCCCTTGCAAACGCCGTCGAGGAAGGCGGTGTTGTAGAGGTAGAAGACGTTTTCGGCGGCGCGGGTGTCGAGCTTCGAGGTGGTCTTCCCCTTCACCGGCGCGGTCGCGTAGACCAGCCCCACCATGCTCGGCTTGCCGTCGCCGTCGGCGTCGACGAGATCGTTGGCCTTGATCGCGTCGTACATCCGCGCGTGGGCCTCGATCATCGCCAGCATCACCGCCTTCGCGGCGTCGTACTGGAAGCTGACCGCCGGCGGGTTGAGCCGTTCGGCGCTGGGGAGGAGGAAGCCCGGGAGCACCACCGCGAACGGCTCGTTCTGCGTCGCCCACAGGTCCACCTCGCCGCCGAACTCCTTGCCGCAGAAGCCGGCGTACTTGGCGATCTCCGCGACGGTGCGATCCTTGTCGAGCCAGCCCTTGTGGGCGCAGCTCTTCAGGTCCTGGTGGCAGGCGACGCCGTCGTGGATCCAGGTCGGCAGGGTGTAGTGGTTGAGCGTCACCAGCGGCTTCATCCCCCGGGCTTTGAGCGCGGCGAACATCGCGTGGTACTTCGCCACCGCCTTCGGGTCGGCCACCGCCTTGAGCGCGTCGTAGCCGGTGAGGCCGTCGGTGGCGGTGGGGAAGATCCGGCTCCACTCGATGCTCAGCCGCAGGCCCGAAAGGCCCATGTCGGCGTGCGCCAGCTCATAGTCCTGCTCGAACAGCTCCCAGTGTCCCGGGCCGGTGCTGAGCGAATCAGAGGTGAGGTTGGCTTGCAGATCCGTCAGCTCGGCGCGGCGGGCGATGAAGTCGTACCAGTCGCTCTTCGGATCGTCGCACTCCGCCGCGGAGAGCGTCGGGCAGCCCATGTCCACCTGGAAGCCGGCGATCGACGCGCCCCAGAGAAAGCCGGCGGGGAAGGGCGGCTTCGGCGGCGTCACCGGCGCGGAGCACCCGGCCACCCCGATCGCGCCGAGCGCCGCGAGGCGAACGACCAGCCCGAGCCGCTTCATTTAGACGAAGAGCGAGCTGAGCGACTCGGCGCGGTGAATGCGGGCGATCGCCTCGCCGAACAGCCGCTGGGTCGAGACGATGCGGATCTTCCCGCTCGCCTGCGCCGCCTTCGACAGCGGCACGGTGTCGGTGAAGATCACCTCTTCCAGCACCGACTCGGACAGCCGGGTGATCGCCGGCCCGGAGAGAATCGGGTGCACCGCGTAGGCGAAGACCCGGCGCGCGCCCTTCTCCTTCAGCGCCGCCGCGCCCTGGGCGAGCGTGCCCCCGGTGTCGACGATGTCGTCGACGATGATCGCGTCGCGGCCCTTCACGTCGCCGATCAGGTTCATCACCTCCGACGAGTTGGGGCGGGGGCGCCGCTTGTCGATGATCGCCAGCGGGGTGTTGAGCCGCTTGCTGTAGGCACGGGCCCGCTCGACGCCGCCCGCGTCGGGGGAGACGATCACCACCTCGTCGGTGTTGGGGAACTTCTTCTTCATGTCGTCGAGGAACACCGGCGACGCGTAGAGGTGATCGGAAGGGATGTTGAAGAAGCCCTGGATCTGCCCGGCGTGCATGTCCATCGACACCACCCGGCTGATGCCCGCGCCGGCCACCAGGTCCGCCACCAGCTTCGCGGTGATCGGGGTGCGAGGGGCGACCTTCCGGTCTTGCCGGCCGTAGCCGTAGTACGGGATCACCGCGTTGATCGACGCCGCGCTCGCCCGCTTGCAGGCGCCGGCCATGATCAACAGCTCCATCAGGTTGTCGTTCACCGGCGGGCAGGTCGACTGGATCAGGAAGACGTCGAGCCCACGCACGTTCTCCCCGATCTCGATCTGGATCTCGCCGTCGGAGAACCGGCCGACGTCTGCCTTCGACAGCGGCCGCTTCAGATACTCGCAGATGGCTTTCGCCAGGCCGGGGTTGCTGCTCCCCGTGAAGACCTTGAAGTCGTGGCTGACGGGCATGGAGGCGTGAGTAGAACAGCCGCCGGACCCGATCAACTACTCCGGGTCGGGGTAGGCCTCGGTCGCCACCGCGTCAGTCGCTGGGCGCCGGGCCGCGGGGTTCGCCGTCGCCTTCGCGTACTCGGCGAGCACGATCTTCTCCATCTTGTCCCGCATCTCGGCGTTGAGCGGGTGGGCGATGTCCTTGTAGGTGCCGTCCTTGCGCTTCTTCGCCGGCATCGCCACGAACAGCCCGGTGTTGCCGTTGATCACCTTGAGGTCGCGCACCACGAAGCACGCGTCGAGCGTGATCGTGACGTAGGCGCGCAGCTTGTCCTCGTCCACGGTGAAGACCTTCACGTCTGTGATTTCCATCTGTGGGTACTCCCCCCGAGGGCCCTCATAGACCCTCTGCCGCCGGGACACGATCCCCAGATGCTGCTGCCGGAGGCGGACGACAGGATCGCTCCAGCAGCATTCCAATGCAACCGGGGTTGACGTAAGGGTGACAATCAGTATCTTCCGCCGGATTTTCAGTCCCCGCCGTACCAAGGAGATTCACCCATCGCACGCGATCAGAGAACCAACCGCCGCATTCGAGCCCGTGAGGTCCGGGTGGTGGGGGCGCAGGGTGAGCAGCTCGGAGTACTGACCATTGATCAAGCGCTGGAGCGCGCCGGAGCCGAAGGGCTGGACCTCGTCGAGGTCAACCCGATGGCGAAGCCGCCCGTCTGCAAGATCATGGACTACGGGCGCTTCAAGTACGAAGAGAAGAAGAAGACCAACGAAGCGAAGAAGAAGCAGGTGGTGGTCAAGGTGAAGGAGGTCAAGCTCCGGCCGAAGACCGAAGAGCACGACTACGACTTCAAGATCCGCAACGTCCGCACCTTCATCGAAGAAGGGAACAAGGCGAAGATCACCATCATGTTCCGCGGCCGTGAGATCACCCACCGCGAGCTGGGCACCGCCGTCCTCGACGACGTCGTCCAGGACCTGAAGGACGTCGCCGTCGTCGAGAGCACGCCCCGCATGGAAGGGCGGCAGATGTTCATGATCCTCTCGCCCAACGCCAAAGTCGCCCAGAAGGCGCGCGACGCCCACCGCCACGCGCTGCAGGAGGCCGAGAAGGCCAAGGCCGCGAAGCAGGCGAAGGACGAGCAGGACGAGAAGCACGCTGCCGGCAAGCCCCCGAGCCCCTCGGGCCCCCGGCCCCCCGCCGCCGCCGCCGCGCCCGCCCCTTCGGCACCCGAAGCCGGGCTTCCGCCCGCCACCAGCTGAACCCCTTGACAGGACGGGCCTGATCCCGGTACGAGCGCCGCCCTTTCGCAGCGAAAGCTGCAGGAATCATTCATGCCCAAGATGAAGACGAAGAGCGGCGCGAAGAAGCGCTTTCAGGTGAAGAAGTCAGGAAAAGTGAAGTTCGGCCACGCGATGGGGAAGCACCTTTTCACCCACGGCAAGACCCCGGACAGCAAGCGTCGCAACCGCGGCACCGGTCACCTGCGTGACATGGACGCCAAGAAGATCATCAAGGAGCTGTTCCCCTACGGGGCGAACTGAAGAACCATGCGCGTCAAGAAAGGGTTTAAGGCCCGCCGCCGTCGCAACCGAGTCCTCAAGCTGGCCAAGGGTTTCCGTGGCCGCCGCAAGAATTGCTACAAGCGCGCGAACCAGGCCGTCGAGCGCGCGTTGGACTACGCCAGCCGCGACCGCATGCGCCGCAAGCGTGACTTCCGCGCCCTCTGGATCGTCCGGATCAACGCCGCGGCCCGGGCGCTGGGCCTGTCGTACTCCAAGCTGATCGCCGGGCTGAACAAGGCGAAGATCGCGATCGACCGGAAGATCCTCGCGGATCTCGCCGTCGCTGATCCCGCGGGCTTTGGGGCCGTCGCCAACATCGCGAAGGCGGCCTAGGCAACTTCAGCAGTTCGAGAGTTTTCCGGGGTCGCCTTGCAGTCGCAGGGCGACCCCGTTTCATTTTTGCGGAGCTTGACGATCATGCAAGAGCGACTGCAGGCGATGGTGAAAGACCTGGCGGCGGCCCTCGCCGACCCGGCGAAGCTGAACGCGGGCGCGGCGTGGGTCGATGAGCAGCGCGTCAAGTACCTGGGCAAGAAGGGCGAGCTGTCGCAGCTCAAGAGCGGGATGGGGAAGCTTCCCCCCGAAGAGCGCAAGCCCGTCGGCGAGCTCGTCAACCGGATCGCCGCCGAGATCGAGGCGATGCTCGCCAAGGCGGGGGCGCAGGTCGAGGAGCTGAAGCTGCAGGCCGAGCTCAAAGGGCCGCGGCTCGACGTGACGCTGCCGGGGCGGGGGAGCACGCCGGGCCGCCGCCACCCGGTCTCGCAGACGCTGGAGGACATCGTCGCCACCTTCGGGCGGCTGGGCTTCTCCGTCGCCACCGGGCCGGACATCGAGCTCGACTGGTACAACTTCGAAGCGCTCAACGTGCCGACGGATCACCCTGCGCGCGACATGCAGGACACGTTTTACGTCGACGGCGGCTGGCTGAAGAACGCGCCGGGCCCGGTGCTGCTGCGGACCCATACCTCGCCGGTGCAGATCCGCACGATGCTGCAGAACCCGCCACCGATTCGCTCGGTGATGCCGGGGCGGGTGTACCGGAAGGATTCCGACATCACCCACACTCCGATGTTTCACCAGGTCGAGGGGTTATTCGTCGACACCCAGGTGACC
>JAYVRT010000446.1:0-22342 GCA_043776025.1 Archangiaceae bacterium
AGACCGCTTCCAGCGTCGGCATCCGGCCGTCCCAGTAGTACGCCGTGTGCCAGCCGAGGTTCAGCATCGAGGGCGCGTTGCGCTTGTTCATCGCTCCGCCCACCTTCGCGTCGAGCGCGTTGCCGCTCGTCCACCCCTTGTCCGCCAGGTGACAGGCGTTGCACGCCATCGAGCCGTCCTTCGACAGCTGCACCGCGAAGAAGAGCCGGTGGCCAAGCTCGACCGTCTCGGCCGTCAGCGGGCTGTCCTTGGGCACCGTCAGCTCCGCGAACTGCGCCGGCTTCACCGGCATCGCCGGAGCGGGCGACAGCTCGACCTTCGGCTCGGGCGGCGGGGCGGGCGCGGGGGCCGGGGCGCCGGCATCGACCTCGGCGACCGGAGCGGGCGCTGGCTTCGGCTCCGGCGCCGGTTCAGGCGCGGACTTGCAGCTGGCGACGAAGAGGGCGGCGAGCAACAGAGTTCGGGTTCGCATGGGCGCGCCTATTAACGCGAACCACGACCAGCGGCACGGATACAGTCGCCCGCGGTGAAGCCGCTCGACGTCGGAATCATCGGCGCAGGTACTGCCGGCAGCGCCGCGGCGCTGTTCCTCGCCCGGGCTGGACACTCGGTCACGGTCTACGAGCGCGTGCCGGAGCCGGGGGCCATCGGCGCCGGGATCATTCTGCAGCCCAGCGGAATGTCGGTGCTCGCGTCGCTCGGGCTGCTGGGCCCGGTCGTCGCCCGCGGCGCCGTGCTGCATGAACTGGACTGCGAGACCGCGGCGCATCTGCCGGTGGTCCGCCTCAAATACTCGGATGTCGCCGAGGACTTGTACGGCCTCGGGCTCCATCGCGGCGTGCTGTTCCAGACGCTGTTCGACGCGGTGAAGCGCGAGCCGAAGATTCAGCTGCGGTGCGGGGTGGCGGTGGAGGACTTGTCCCGCGCTCCCGATGGACGGAACCTCGTCGTCGAGCCCGGCTCACGGAAGACCCACGGGCCGCATGACTTGATTGTCGTCGCCGACGGGGCGCGGTCTTCGCTGCGCGATGACACCGCGCTGCGCAAGACGGTGAAGAAGTACCCGTGGGGAGCGCTCTGGTTCGTCGGCCGCGACGAGGGCCACCGGTTCCAGCGCCGGCTGTATCAAATCGTCCATACCACCCGGCACCTGATGGGGCTGCTGCCCACGGGCCTCGGGCCGACCGGGGACGCTCCGCTGGTGAGCCTGTTCTGGAGTCTGCCGATTCGCGGCCTCGAGGCGTGGCGCGCGGCGGGGCTCGAGCCGTGGAAGGCCGTGATTCGCGCCTACGCGCCGGAGTCGGACGCGCTCCTCGACCAGATTCAGAGCATCGACCAGGTGCTCTTCGCCGAGTACCACGACGTGGTGATGGACCCGTGGAACACCGACGACGTCGTGTACCTGGGTGACGCGGCCCACGCGACGAGCCCGCAGCTCGGCCAGGGGTGCAACCTCGCGCTCGTCGATGCCCAGGTGCTCGCGGGGGCGATCGCCTCGTCGGACTCGCTGCCGCTCGCGCTCGACGCGTACTCGCGGCTGCGCAGCGACCATCTGGCGTATTACCAATTCGCTACGCGCTGGCTCACGCCGTTCTTCCAGTCGGATTTTTTCTGGCTCGCGCCGCTGCGGGATCTCGGGATGCCGCTCGCCACCCGCGTGCCCTGGTTCCGCAAGCAGATGGTGCTCGGGATGTGCGGGACCTCGCGCGGACCGCTGATGCGGTCACTGCCCCTACTGCATCGGCCGCCCGCGCTTGGTTCGGGCGGGTAGTGGAACGGGCTGCTTGCGGATCAGGGTCCGCGGAGCAGCGCGCTTTCGCGCTCACCGCGGGTTCGCGGCATGGAAAAGGGGTCAGGGGGCGGTCTCTGTGTGACGCACGACGTTCACGGTAGGCCTCGACTCAGACCGCTCTCTCACGACCTCGCCACCGACTTGGAAGACCGGGAACCCGCCGCAGGCTGGGGATTCCACCGCCTGGTGGCAGTGCTGAGGGTCGTTTTCGGCCAGCTCGCCGAATTTGGTCCGGAATCCGAACCATTTTCGCCAGGCTGCCGAGATTGGCAGTGAGCTGCGGCCTGAAAGCCTGCGGCGGGGCCTCAAACGGCCAAGTCGGCTGCGAGGTCGTGGGCAAGCGCTCTAAGCCAGGACTACCCGGAGGCTGCGGTAGAGCAATGGCGAGTGCACCCGCCTGCCTTTCCCTGCAACTGAATCGTCGCGACCTTGCGATGCAGGGCCGCCTACCCTCCGGCCGTCCGAAGGCCTGCTACTTCTCCGGCTCGGTGGTCAGCCGCTTGCGCAGGTGCTGCTCGGCGACGCGGAGGTTGTCGAGCAGGTCGATGCGCGTCTCGATGCGTGTCTTCAGCGGCACCTCGAACTCCGGCAACGTCACCACCGCCTCTTCCTTCAGGTGCACCGGCAGACCCGGAGACCGGATGCGAATCTTCCCGACGATTGGCAGCAGCAGGTCGATCGGCACCATCGCGCGGATCGGAATCTTCAACGTGCCGATGCCGAAGACCGAGGTCTCGACGTCGGTGTCGAGCTTCAGGCTGGTGCGAATCGGCACCGTGGTCTCGATGTCGATCATCTCGTCCACCGGGATGACGGTGTTGATCTCCACCGGCACCCGCATCGGCGCCTCGATTCGCACCGGCACCCGCGCGTCGACGTCGACCGAGATCGGCACGTGCTTGTTCTCGAGCAGGCCCTTGAGCAGCGAGCGGACCCGCTCCACCTCGACGCCGGTGCGGCGCGCCGCGAACCAGCTCACCACCGCGACCACCGGCCCGCCCCACAGCAGCACCAGGGGAATCAGCACCCACCAGCGCAGGTCCCGCTCTTCGACGTGCGCGAGCACTTCGTGGATCCGCCCGGCGCCGATCGTCCACGGCGGAGAGATGAGCAGCCCGAAGATCGCCGCGAGGCCAACGATGAGGTGCACCGCAAACGCGATTCGCAGCAGCAGGCGCAGTCGGGTCATCCCGGCACTCTAGGCCCCTTCAGAACGCGTAGCCGATTCCCGCGCTCACCCGCTGTTCGCCGAACGGCACCAACTCCACCGAGAGGTCGAAGCCCTTCGGCAGGCTCACCACCAGGCCGATGCCCAGCTGGTAGTGGAAGCGGTCGGTGCCGCTGCTCGTCCCGGACGGCCGCTCGAAGAACACCGGCCCACCGAAGACGCGCCCGACCAGGTACGGGGTGAAGCGATCCATCGAGTAGCCGGACGTCACCGAGCCGCGGATGTCCGCCGCGTAGAGCTTGTTCGGGCTGCCGGAGTACACCGCCATCGACCCC
The DNA here is from genome assembly GCA_043776025.1 of Archangiaceae bacterium. Classification (GTDB taxonomy): domain Bacteria; phylum Myxococcota; class Myxococcia; order Myxococcales; family Myxococcaceae; genus JAYVRT01. Next base: position 3,296 of record JAYVRT010000446.1, read on the forward strand.
GACGCGGAGACGCCGAGCATCAGGAAGGGAATCGCTCCCTTCTGGGTGAGGACGTTGAAGGAGGCGCCGAACCCGAAGAAGCCGCCGCGAAACTGCGAGCCGCCGGCGAAGAGGTGACCGGTGGGGATCCACCCGCCGCTCACCTGGAGCGTCACCCGCTTGCTCACCTGCCGCTCGTAGGAGACTCCCAGCGCCGCTTCGTCGAGCGGGACGTCGCCCTCGAGCTGCAGCCGCGTCTGGAACGCTCCGAACGACAGCCCGACCCGATTCTTCGGGGGCTCGTGCCCTTCGCCCGAGCACTGCATCGCCAACCCGGTCGGACCGACCGGGGCCGAGATGCCTCAGGCCTTTGCGTCGCGCGGAAACGCTGCGGCGAACAGGGCCGAGGCGATCGACAGGGCTGCGAAGAACCGGCGCACGCGCCCGATGAGTTAACGCGCGGCGACCGTCGGCGCCAGCGCTGTCTGGGCCGACTGCTGCGCGTGCCGCTTCACGTCGCGCCAGATGAACGCCGCCACCGCGGCGATCACCCCCACGTCGTCGAGCCAGCCGAAGACCGGAATCACGTCGGGGATCGCGTCCACCGGCATCACCGCGTACGCCGCCGCGAAGAGCACCAGGCTCTTGCGCCACAGCGACACCTGGCGATCCCGAAAGTACTGGCCCACGTCCTTCAGCCGCATGTGAGGTCTACGCACGAGGGTGCTGATCCATTTCGCAAGGTGATCCACACTCCGCCATCCCATGGGAAAGAAAGCCAAACTCACCGACCACACGCCCGATGCCTACGAGTTTCTGGTGCACAAGAAGGGCACCTTGAAGCTCAAGGACGTCGACCCGAACACCTTCATCGAGGACAAGAAGGCCTACGAGAAGGAGCTCGAGAAGTGCCAGAGGAAGCTCTACGAGCTGCAGGTGCGCTACTTCCTCGAGAAGCGCCGCGCGCTGATCGTCTTCGAGGGCTGGGACGCCGCCGGCAAGGGCGGAGCCATCAAACGCCTCACCGCGCTGATGGACCCCCGCGGCTACAAGGTCTGGCCAATCGCTGCGCCCAAGGACGCCGAGGCCCGCCACCACTACCTCTGGCGCTTCACCACCCGCACCCCCGAGAGCGGCGAGCTCTGCATCTTCGACCGCAGCTGGTACGGCCGGGTGCTCGTCGAGCGGGTCGAGGGCTTCTGCAGCCCGAAGGAGTGGAACCGCGCGTACGACGAGATCAACGCCTTCGAGCGGATGCTCACCGACGACGGCACGGTGATTCAGAAGTTCTTCCTCCACATCGACAAGGAGACCCAGCTCAAGCGCTTCAAGGAGCGCGAGAAGGATCCAATCAAGAACTTCAAGATCGGCCCCGACGACTGGCGCAACCGGAAGAAGTGGGACGACTACGAGGAGGCGATCCAGAACATGTTGGATCGCACCCACCGGCCCGACGCGCCCTGGCACGTGGTGCCGGCGAACGACAAACGCCACGCGCGGTTGACGGTGCTCAAGACGGTCATCCAGGCGCTCGAGCCCTGACTGCTCCCGAGGTCCCCACCCGCGCCCAGCTGACTCCGCCTGCGCCCGCGGCGGTGAAGGTCGGCGCGACGTTTCCCGGCGGCTGGGTGGTGGCGCAGCTGTCGCCGGCGCTGGTGCTCGAGCAGCGCTGGGTCGACGACCTGCTGCGCCGGGCGGTCGTGCCGCTGGGGCCACTGTTGCTCGGCGCGTTCTTGATTGCGATTACCCGCACGTCCGATTGGGGCGTGCAGCTGGCGGTGGTGCCGTTGGCGGTGGCGTTGCTCGGCATCGCGGTGCTCGGCGCGCTCAACTTCAGCCGGGCGCTGCGCCGAAAGCGGGCCGGGGTGCGGCTCAGCGTCGAGGCGGGCACGGTGACTGGCTACCCCGAGGCGCGCAGCTGGATCGCCGACTACTTCGTCGGGCTGCAGCAGGTGCCGCGCGCGAAGGTGAAGGCGGTGAAGCTGACGGTGTTCCGCGATCCGAAGAAGGGCTCGGCGGCCCGCGCGCGGATCAGCGTCGAGCTCGAGGACGGAGCAGCGCTGGTGGGTCCCGAAGCCTCGGGGCCGGACCTCGAGTGGCCGGCGGTGCGCGATGCCCTGCTGCCGGCCGCGGCCCAGGTGGCGCGCGCGCTCGGCCAGAAGCTGACCCTCGACTACCCCTGGTGCGACCAGCGCGTCGAAGTCAGCGGGTGACTACCGGGGCCACTGGTTGAAGGCCTGACTCGCGCTCACCGGAGACTTCCAGCGAATCACCGTGCCCGCGATGAAGTTGCCGTGGCCGTTCATCTGCCCGATGACCGCATCTCCGCCGATCGCACAAACCTGGCTGCGAATCGCGTCCTTGAGCATCGCCGGCGTCCCCACCGCGGCGCCTGAATCCCAGTTGAGCGAACCGACGTCATCGAACGGGCGCGAGGGCGGCAGGGTGACGACGTCGAAGTCGCAATCCGGAGCCCTGGCGCTCACCTCGACGGCGGTGAGCCGGGTGACGCTGTAGCCAGGCTTGAAGAAACAGCCCGAGAGCAGGCAGGTGGCGGCGAGCAGCACGGCGGTGGCGTTCTTCATGGCGGGTTCCTTGAGAGGTCCTGGAGTGGACCGCCCAAAGGCGCGGCTGCCCGAAGCGAAGTGCACACATTCTCCGACAGCATCGCAAAGCCCAGCGATTACAGTCGGATGCGGGTTTAGCCGGCGACGGTGTGCGGCTCGAGGCCCGAGCGCTTGCTCAGCTGATCGAGCTCGGCGTCGGAGGGAAAGCCGGTCGTCTTCCACCGCTCCGGGCGATCTTCGGTGCGCTTCATCAGCCGGCCGACCACCTCGAGCGCGACGTCGAACTTCGCCGGCCACACCTTCGCCTCGGTCGCGCCCTCCGCCTCGTTGAGCAGGCGGACGAAGTCGATGCGGTCGGTGCGGGGCAGCAGGCCGTCGACCCCTTCGGTCCACGGGGTGCAGGTGTAAATCTCTCCCGCGTCGGTGCGGAAGGCGGAGAAGCGGGCGACGAACTGCTTCTCCCCGGTGTACTCGTACCAGGCGTCGAGGAGCTCTTTCTGCTGGGTGTAGCCGTTGGCGTGCGACTGGAGCGCGAGGAAGTAGAGCTTGTCGTAGGCGGCGCACGTCTTCGGCGGGAGCCAGGCGCGCCAGCCCTCGGGGGTGCGCTTGAAGGCGACGCCGCTGATGCTGCGCGGGTCCTGCACCGCATCCTTGGCGACCTCGGCCATCATCGCCAACGCGCTGTCGTCTTCGCTGCCGGCGATCATCAGCACCGTCGCCGCGGGCACCATCGCGATCTGCTCGCCCTTCACCTTCAGGCCGACGATGAGCTCGTCGAGCATCAGGCGCGCCGCGTCGTGGCCGTCTCCCCAGGGCGCGGCCCACATCCCGCTGGAGACCTCGCGGAACGGCTCCTTCGACTTCGCGCGCAGGTTGGCGAGCGCGACCGCTTCCAGCTCGGCGAGCGTCATCTCCCAGTGCTGGAGCCGGGAGGCGGTGACGTCCATCGCCGAGGTCGGCAGGTCGAACACCGCGTTGACCTCGAGCTCGTCGTTGAGCGACCGGTGCGGGACCTTGAGCAGCTCGCGCTCGGCAAGGTCGTCGACCTGGGCGGCGAGCTGGCGCTCGAGCACCGCGTGGTAGGTGGGCTCGCGCAGCCGCGGCAGCACGCTCTTGAGGACCTCTTCCTTCGGCGGAGCGACGCCCTTGTCGAGCAGGCTCCACAGCCGCCGGGCGAGCACCTTGTCCTGCTCGTGCGCCGGGGCGGCGTTGAACTCGTTGAAGGCGTGGTTCAGGAAGCAGAACCGCCACATCCCGCCGTCGCCTTCGACGACGACGCAGAAGCGCTTGGCGTCGTAGATGATTTGCTTCGCCATGCCGCCGGAGCGCAGGTGGGCTGTCGTCAGCTGCGCGAAGTCGTCGGGAGTCATCTAGCCGTTGCGACCCTTACTACGAGTTGTCAGGGTGATTAAGCGATGTCGGTACTTCGTCAGCTTCAGGACTCCCTCGAGGTGGCCACCCGCGGGCGCGGCTTCACCCTGCTGACGCCCGAAGTCTCCCGCTGGCTGCAGGAACAGCGGGTGGTCGACGGGCTGTACACCGTGTTCCTCCAGCACACCTCGGCCTCGCTGTTGATCACCGAGAACGCGGATCCCGACGTCCGGGGCGACCTCGAGCGCTTCTTCGCGCGCCTGGTGCGCGACGGGGACAAATTGTTCGTCCACGACGCCGAGGGGCCCGACGACATGCCCGCCCACATCCGCGCGGCGCTGACCCAGGTCCAGGTGGCGGTGCCGGTGCGCAACGGGACGCTGATGCTGGGCACCTGGCAGGGGCTGTACCTGTGGGAGCACCGCCTGTCGCCTCAGCGCCGACGGATGGTGCTCCACTACGTCGGAACCTAGTAAACCGTCGGATCGAGATGACGCTCGACGAGCTGAAGGCCCACGTCACCCAGGCGTACGTGGATCGCGAGAAGCTGAAGGAGTACCTCTACGCGCGCGCGGTGCGCGACACCCTCGAACTGCTTGACCGCGGAGCGATTCGCGTCGCCGCCAAGGGCCCCGACGGCTGGCAGGTCAACGCCTGGGTGAAGGAGGCGATCCTCCTCTACTTCACGCTGCAGGAGACAAAGGTCATCGAGATGCCCCCGTTCGAGTTCAACGACAAGGTGCCGTTGAAGAAGGGGCTCGCCGAGACCGGGGTGCGGGTCGTCCCTCCGGGCACGATTCGCTACGGCGCGTTCATCGAGCGCGGCGCGGTGGTGATGCCGGCGTTCGTCAACATCGGCGCGTACGTCGGGGGCGGGACGATGGTCGACACCTGGGCCACCGTCGGCAGCTGCGCCCAGGTCGGCCGCAACGTGCACCTGTCTGGGGGCGTCGGCCTGGGCGGCGTGCTCGAGCCACCGTCGGCGACGCCGGTGATCATCGAGGACGGCGCGTTCATCGGCTCCCGGTGCATCGTCGTCGAAGGGGTGATCGTCGAGGAGGAGGCGGTGCTCGGGGCCAACGTGGTGTTGACCGCCTCGACGCCCATCATCGACGTCAGCGGGCCGACCGAGGTGGTCTCCAAGGGGAGAATCCCCAAGCGCAGCGTGGTGATTCCGGGGATGCGGCCGCGGAAGTTTCCCGCGGGTGAGTACCTGACGCCGTGCGCGTTGATCATCGGGCAGCGGACCGCGAGCACCGACCAGAAGACCTCGCTCAACGCGGCGCTGCGCGACTTCGCGGTGCCGGTGTGACCGTGCGGTCCGCGCAGCTCGCCGAGCGGGCGCTGGCGCTGGTCCGGCTCGAGAGCCCGATCGGCCAGGAGAAGGAGATCGCCGACTTCGTCCACCAGTGGGCGCTGGGGCGGTTCAAGCCGGAGCAGGTGTTCCGCTTGAGCCACTCGTTGGTGGTGGGGGACTTGAAGGACCCGCGGCCCCACGTGGCGCTGATTGGCCACCTCGACACCGTGCCGAAGCACCCCGGACAGGCGGCGCCGCGCATCGAGGGCGGGCGGCTCCACGGACTGGGCAGCTCGGACATGAAGGGAGCGTTGTGCGTGATGATGGCGCTCGCCGAGGAGCTGCCGCTGGAGAAGCTGCCGGTGAATCTGCTGCTCGTGTTCTACGAGCGCGAGGAAGGGCCGTACCTCGAGAACGGCCTCGGGCCGCTGATGGAGAAGGTCGAGGCGCTGCGGCGGTTGAAGTTCGGGATCGCGATGGAGCCGACGGATAACCGGGTGCAGGTCGGGTGCATGGGGACACTCCACGCTGCCGTGACGTTCACTGGGCAGAGCGCGCACTCCGCCCGGCCGTGGCAGGGGCAGAACGCGATTCATGACGCCGGGGAGCTGCTGTCGGAGCTCAAGGCGCGGGGACGGCACGAGGTGATCGCGTCGGGGTACCCGTTCTACGAGGTGATGAGCGCGACGCTGGCGAACGGCGGACGGGCGCGGAACGTGGTGCCGGACAGGTTCGAGCTCAACTTGAATTACCGGTTCGCGCCGGGGAAGAGCCTGGCGCAGGCGCAAGACGACGTGCGGAAGGTGGTGGGGGACAGGGCCACGGTGCACTTCACTGACTTGTCGCCGTCCGGCCGGGTCTGCGCGGATAACCCGTACTTTCAGCGGCTGCTGGCACTGACCGGCGTCGCCGCGGAGTCGAAGCAGGCGTGGACGGATGTGGCGCGGTTCTCCGAGGCCGGCGTGGACGCGGTGAACTTCGGGCCGGGCGAGTCGGCCCAGGCACACCAGGCAGGGGAGAGCGCTCCCGTCGAGGCGTTGGGGCCGGCGTTCGAGTGCCTCGCGAAGTTTCTGCGCGGAGAGTGACCGCTTCAGGTGGGCGCGGGTTCGGCGTGGGCTGAGAAGCGGGGCGGGGTTCAGTCGCCCTTGCTCGACCGGCGCTTCCGGCAGCCCGGACTCGGGGCGCTTGCCCTCGACCTCGCCACCGACTTGGCGGTCCGGGAACCCGCCGCGGGCTCGCGGTTCGGGGCCTGGCGCATGGGGATGATGAGCGTCACCTACGCCAACTTGGCGGTCCGTACACCCGCCGCAGGCTCGCAGTTCGCGGCAGCGTGCCTCCGGGGACCTTTTCAGCAAGGTTATTATTGATAAGTATAATCTTGCCGAAAGGCTCGCCCCCCCTCGCGGCCCTTCGCCGACTCGGTCTGGACGCAACCACCACCACTGGCCGTATCTGCCACCAGACGCCGGTGGTCCCTACGGCCAGTGGTGGCAGCCACGGCCAGCAGGTCGCCTGGCGCTGAACGTTTCGCCCTGACAGCCTGCGGCGGGTTCCCGAACCGGCCAGTCGGCCGCGAGGTCGAGGGCAAGCGCCCCGAGTCCGGGCTGCCGGGAGCAACCGGGAGAGCAAGGGCGAGTGAACCCCGCCCCGCTTCTATGCCCCCCGCCACACCCTCGCCCTACCCTTCAGCCCTGCTCCGCGCGAGCGCGCCGCACCAGCAGCGCCAGGAACGCCGGCCCTCCGAGCAGCGCCGTCACCACGCCCACCGGCGGCTCGGTATGAAACACCCGGAACAACATCCGCGCCCCGAGGTCGGCGAGCACGAGGAACGCCGCCCCGAGCAGCGCGCTCGAGGGCAACAGCAACCGCTGGTCTGGCCCCAACGCCAACCGCGCGAGGTGCGGGACGAGGAGCCCGACGAAGCCGACGAGCCCCGAGAGCGCGACCGCGGCGGAGACCGACAACGACGCCGCGAACAGCAGCATCCCGCGCGTCCGGCGCACGTCCACGCCAAGCGACGCCGCGTCCTCGTCGCCGAGCATCAGCAGGTTGAGCCTGCCGGAGAGCAGCCACATCACCGCGATCGCCGCCACCTCGACCGCTCCCGTCGCCCAGAGCGTCGTCGCCTTCTCGTAGCCGAGCGCCCCGGCGAGCCAGAAGAGCACCTCGCCAACCTTGTCCGGCGCGACCAGCGCCTTGATGAAGATGATCGCCGCCAGCGCGAAGGCGTTGAAGATCACCCCCGCCAGCAGCGTGGTGTGCGGGCTGCCCCGCCCCGCCAACCGCCCGACCGCCATCACCAACAGCGTCGACCCGAGCGCTCCCACCAGCGCCAGCGCCGAGACGGCCGACAAACCCGGGAGCGCCGCGAGCGACGAGACGCCGAGCGCGAGGGCGATGGTCGCTCCCAGCGCCGAGCCGCCGGACACGCCGAGCACGAATGGATCCGCGAGCGGGTTGCGCATCAACGCCTGCAGCGTGCTCCCCGACGCGGCGAGCGCGGCGCCCACCAGCGCGGCGAGGAGCACCCGCGGAATCCGCAGCGAGAAGAGGATCGCCTCCGCCGGCGTGCCCGGAGTGAAGGCCTCGCCCAGTGAGACCGTCTCGCTGCCGAGCGCCGCTCCGAGCGCGAGCGAGAGGGCGAGCACCCCGGCGCTGGCGAGCACGGCGCCGACGAGGCGCGGCACCGAGAAGCGCTGGGAAGGAGCCGACACGGGCGCGCACCCTAACCCCAGAAATGCCTCGCGGGTCCCGAACTCGTGACGGGTCAGCGCACCAGCACCGGGCTGAGCCGGTCGACGCCTTTGGTCCCGTCGCCCAGCTGCCCGTCGGAGTTGCTCCCCCAGCAGTAGACCGCGCCGGAGACAGTGATGCCGCAGGTGTGCTTCGAGCCAATCGCCACCGACTTCACCGCCTCGGTCAGCCCGGCTACCGGCACTGGCTTGTTCTGAAAGCCGAGGTTGCCATCGCCCAGCTGGCCGTGATCATCGAGGCCCCAGCACCAGACTCCACCATCCTGGACGACGCAGGCGTGCATCGCCATCGAGCCGAGCGCGAGCTGGGTCAGGCCCGGCGTGATGCCGATGACGTTCACCGCTTTGAGGGCCCGCCCCGGAGCCAACCCGGCGCCGCACTCGCCCGAGGTGTCGTTTCCCCAGCAGGCGACGCTGCCGCTCACCATCCGGGCGCAGTTGAAGGCGTAGCCGCTCTGGAGCTCGACGAACCCCGCATCGAGCGCGGTCGCCACCACCGGCGCCGGCTTCAGCGCCTGAAACGTGCCATCGCCGCACTCGCCCGCCGTGTTGTAGCCCCAGCAGCGGACCCCACCGTCCTTGAGCACCGCGCAGGAGTGAAAGTCTCCCGAGGTCACCGCCACCACGTCGTAGAGCAGCCCCGGCACGTCACCCGGCGACAGGCGCGTCCCTCCGCCGTTGGTCCCCTGCTGTCCGTGGACATCGGTTCCCCAGCACTTCACCCCGCCATCCGCGACGGCGCAGGCGTGGACCCCACCGGACGCGACGCTGGTGACGCGCTCCAACTGCGAGACGGGCGTCGCCTTCGTCGCCAGCTTGTTGGTGCCGTCGCCGATGGTATTCAACCCCCAGCACTCGACCGTCCCGGTGTCGAGCCGGGCACAGGTGTGCACCAGACCGGCAGTCAGCGCGACCGGCGTCGAGGTGAGCCCGGCCACGTCGGCCGGGGAGTTGCGCTCGTCGAGCGCCTCGTCTCCAATTGCCCCAGCAGCACCCCAGCACTTGACGCGGTCCTCACTGGTGATGACGCAGGTGTGGAGCGCGCCGGCGACGATCGTCTTCGCAGTGCAGCAACTCGTCGCGCAGTGCAGAAAACCCTGGGCGCAGGCAAAGCTGCAGACCCCGCTGGTGCACACCGCGGTGCTGTTCGCCGGCTGGGGACACTGCGCAGCGGCGGCACAGCCCGCGGCGTCGGGGCCGCCGTCTTTGTCCAACGTCAGGTGCAGGCCGCTGCACGCGCAGAGCGAGAGGATGACCGCGCAGCGCCAGACGGAGTGCACCTCGCGGAGCCTACACGCGCGCCGAGCGCGCCGCAGCCAACACCTCCGCCATCGGCGGCATGTCGCCCGCGACCGCCGAGGCGTACGCGTACACGCACTCGCCGGCGCGGTTCACCACCACCACCCCGCCGTTCTGCACCGGGTTGCCCTGGGTGCGGTGCTGGATGTGTCCCTTCGACAGCGCCCGAATCGCGTTGAGTGCAGATCGCGCATTGAGCACACTCGATGTGCCGCGGGTGAAGTCGAAATACTTGTAGGCGACGCGCTCGGTGTCGACCCACACCGGCGACGTCAGCTTCATCGCCGCCCGGAAGTCGTCCGCCATCGGCGGAATCCCCATGCCGACGAAGATGAGGGAAATCCCCTCGGCCTTCAGCGCGGCTTCATGCGGGCGGAACTCCGCCGCGTGCTCTCGGCAGAGCAGTCAACCATAGTGCCGGAGGAAGACGAGCAGCGCCGGGCCATTCGCCCAGGCGCCGGAGAACTTCACCGGCGCTCCGAGGTAGTCGACGAGCTCGAGTTCGGTCAGCGGCTTCAGGTCGGGCAGCACAGCGCTTGCTTTAACGGGCCAGCCCCGCGCATACCAGTCGAACCGTGGAGCCTTTTCCCGAGAGCCTCTGCCACGCCTGCCAGCATCACCAGCGGGTCGAAACGGCGCGGTCAGTCTTCTTGTTGTGCCGCGCCCTTCCCCAGAAGTACCCCCCGCAACCGGTGCGGCGGTGCCCGGCCTTCAGCCCCAGCCCGCCAAGAGCTTCGCCGCCGCCAGGTAGCTGAAGGCCATGATCGTCTCCGACGGGTCGACGCTGACCGCGGTGGGAAAGACCGACGGGTCGCAGACGTAGAGCCCCTTCACCCCATGCACCTGGTGGTCGCAGTCCACCACCGCCGTCTCCGGGTCCTTGCCCATCCGGCACATGCTCGAGGGGTGTGGCGCGGCATAGAGCAGCTCGTTGACCTTCACCCCGTCGAGCAAGGGCAGCTGGTCCAGCCCGAACAGCCGGGTGCCCTTCGAGTCGGGGACGACGACCTGCTTCGCGCCGGCATGAAACAGCACCGTCGCCTGCTTCTTCAGCGCGTCGCGCACGGTGAGCAGGTCCAGCCCCTGCAGCGCGTAGTCCCAGACGGGGTTCAGGTCCTCGTCGAGCGAGACGCCGCCGCCGTGCTGGTCGTCGATCCACGCGATCGCGCTCCCAATCCGGTGGGCGTTGTCCATCAGCTTGCGGTGCGACGCGCCGAACCCCGGCAGCAGCGCCGCGAGCGTCGCCGGGGGCAGCTGGTTCGGGTAGAGCAGGTAGCCGCCCTCGAGGTAGCGCTCGCCCTCGAAGGTGTGGAGCCGGTACGCCATCGAGCCGACGCCCGCGGGGATGTTGCGCCACATCACCACGTCCTCGTCGAACAGCCCGAAGAGCTGGGGACAGGGGTTGGTCATCAGGTTGCGGCCCAGCTGGCCTGACGCGTCGGGGATGCCGCTGCGCATCAGCAGCGGCGCCGAGGAGAAGCCGCCCGCGGCCACCACCACCACCTGTGCCTTGACGTTGAGCGAGTGTCCCGACGGCTGCCCGGTGCGGCGGTCGAGGAAGCGGCCGACGACGCCGGTCGCGCGCCCGTTCTCCAACCGCACCCGGTCGACGAGGCAGTCGGCGAAGATGCGCGCCCCGGCCTTGAGCGCCTCGGGGAGGTGGGTGACGAGCTGGCTCTGCTTCGCGTCGTAGGAGCAGCCCTGCATGCAGTAGCCGCTGCCGACACAGTCCTTGCGCGCCTGCATCACTCGCTCGACGGCGATCCCCGCCTTCTTCGCCCCGGCCTCGAACAGCCGGTTCATCGTGTTGAGCCGCGCGTCCTCGGCGGGGTGGACGTTGAGGTCCTGCTCGATGCGCTCGAAGTACGGCCGCAGCTGCTCCTCGGTGTGGCCCTCGACGCCGAACTCACGCTCCCACTTCTCGAGGCGGTCGAAGGGGGTGCGCCAGGTGTCGGCCCAGTAGTGCACCGACGCGCCGCCGACGTTGTTGCCGTAGGTGAGCGCGAGCTGACCGTTGCTGGTGGTGTCGAGGCCACGGCCGCCATCGATGCGCGAGAGCATGTCGTCCTCGCGTTGGTCGAAGTCGCCGCGGTCGGCGGTGTAGAAGCCCCCGCGCTCGAGCATCAGCACCGACTTCCCGGCCCGCGCGAGCTCCTTGGCCATCACCGCGCCGCCGCAGCCGGTGCCGATGACGACGGCGTCGACCTCCTCGCGCAGCGAGTCCTTGACCTGGTCGTACTCCAGCACCTGGCTCTTGAGGGCGGCGTCCATCGTCAGGCCTTCGCGCTCGAGTCGGCGGGCGGGCGCTTGCGCGGCACCTGCGGCCCGGCGTAGCCGATGCCTTTCCAGGTGCGCTCGTCGCTGTAGAAGAAGAACAGCGCGAGCAGCTTCAGCGAGCCGAAGACCTGGCGCTCGACCTCGAGACCTTCGGCCAGCTTCTGCAGCAGGCGGCCCTGCTCCTCGGAGTCGAGGCGGGTGAAGCGGGCGGTGGAGAAGTGGAGCAGGCCGCCGTGCTCGAGCCACTGCAGGGCCAGCTCGACATCGCGCTGCATCCTCGGGGTGTGGAAGCCGAGCTCGCGGTCGATCCGCTCGGCGATGCGGGCTTCGCGGGCGTCGGGCCGTCCCGCGTCCGCCGCGTCCTTCGCGGGCAGCAGCCGGTCGCACACCACGCAGAGCACCCCGAACGCCTTGGGCGAGAGCGTCTGGGGCCTCACCCCCGCCGGATGCAGCGACCGGTAGTGCGCCGACCCACCGCCGCGCAGCACCAGCACCCCGCCCAGCGTGAGCAGGGCCCCGCCGACGCCTCCGACCTGGAGGAACCGGCGCCGGCTGAGCGGAGAGGATCGGGCCACGCGCGGACTCTAAGAGAACTCCCGTGCCGACAGCTGCTCGAACGACAGCAGGCTCCTCGCTCATCGCGCCCGGGCTTTGGGCAGCTCAGGCCGGCTCTCGCGAATCGACAGGTACTGCTCCGCCTCCCGCGGAGAGATTCGCTCGGTGCGCACCATCAGCTCGAGCGCGCGGTTGAGCGTCTGGCTCCCCGCCTGCTGCTCGGTCTCCATCACCCCGTAGATCTGCTCCAGCTGGCCGTCGCGGATGAGCTTGCTCACCGCCGGGGTGTTGACCAGCACCTCCGCCGCCAGCTGCAGCTTGCCGTGGATGCCGCGCACCAGCCGCTGGTTGACGACGGCGAGCAGCGACGAGGCGACCTGGTCGCGGACCATCGCCTGAAGCCCGCCGGAGAAGCCGTCGGTCACCCGGGAGATCGCCTGCACCGCGTCCGAGGTGTGGAGCGTGGTGAGCACCAGGTGTCCGGTGCCGGCGAGGGTGAGCGTGCTGCGAATCGACTCCTCGTCGCGCAGCTCGCCGATCATCACCACGTCGGGACGCTGGCGGACGAGGTGCTTGAGCGCCTCGGTGAAGCTGGGGATGTCGCGGCCCAGCTCCCGTTGATCCACCATCGCCTTGACCGGCGCGTGCACGTACTCGATCGGATCCTCGAGGGTGACGATGTACCGGGGTGTTTCCCGGTTCAGCAGGTCGATCAACGACGCCTGGGTGGTGGTCTTGCCCTGGCCGGTGGCTCCGGTGAAGACGATCAGCCCCTGGGGCTTGTGCACCAACTGGCTGAGCAGCGGCGGCAGCCCGAGCGCCTCCGGGGTCGGCACCGTCTTCGGCAGCAGGCGCAGCGCGAGGCCAGCGTGCCCGTTGGTGTGGAAGGCGCTGCCCCGGAAGCGCCGCCCCTTCTGATTGAGCGAGAAGTCGAAGGTCTTCTGGGTGGAGAAGTGCTCGAGCTGGTGGGTGGTGAGCAGCTGCTCCAGCGCTTGCCAGGGCGCCTGCACCGCGAGCGCGGGCTCGGGCAGAAACGCCAGCTGGCCGTCGACCCGCAAGGCGGGCGGAGTGCCGGGAGCGACGAGAATGTCGGAGGCGTTGCGATCGATCGCGGTCTGAAGGAGGTCGTCGAGTTTCATGGCAGGGATCTGGCGTGCATCGTCTGCGCCGGGCCGACAGGGCGGTGTGGCGACCCGATGGGGCTGCGCGGGTTGCGCCAGGCTCCGTGGAGCGCAAGCCTTGCGCCCCCGCGGCCAGGGCACCGAGGATCTGCCGATGCGCGTCTTCTTCGCCCTCGACCTCGACGAGCCGGTGCGCGCCCGCGCGGCGGAGCTCATCGAGCGGGAGAAGGCGACGGTGGACGCCCGCTGGGTGCGGCCGGACGCGCTTCACCTGACGGTGGTCTTCTTCGGAGACACCCCGCCGGCGAAGGTGCCCGAGCTGGGTGCCGCGGCGCGGGCGGTCGCGGCGAGACATCCGGGCTTTCGGCTCGAGCTCGCCGGAGCGGGGACGTTCGGGCCGGACAGGTTGCCGCGGGTGCTCTGGCTCGGCGTCGAAGGGGTGCTCGCGCCGTTGCAGGCGCTACAGAAGGAGCTCACCGTCGCGCTCGGCGTCGTCAGCGAGCACGCCGAGTACCGCCCGCACCTGACGCTCGCCCGCTCGACGGTGAAGCACGGAGACCCGCTGCTCGACGAGGTGGCGAAGCGGCAGTCGAACAAGCGCTTCGGGGAGTGGTCAGTCGACCACCTGACGCTCTACGAGAGCGCGGGCGGGCGCTACCGGGTGCTGGAGAAGCTTGGGCTGAAGAGATCCTGAGTAAAGTCGAAGGGTGCGCTACTGCCGGTCCTGCAAGGCGACCTTCCTCTCGATGGTGAACTGCCCGCGCGACGGCACCGCGCTGACCCTCGAGGGCGGAGACCCGCTGCTCGGCGAGGTGTTGGGCGAGCGCTACCGGATCCTCGAGCGGATCTCCGCCGGCGGAATGGGGCAGGTCTACCGCGCGGCGCACACCCGCATCGCCAGCCTCTGCGCGGTGAAGGTGCTCTTCGGCGAGCTCGCGGGCGAAGAGGACATGCGCACCCGCTTCGAGCGAGAGGCCGAGGCGGCGAGCATCCTCCAGAGCCGCTACATCACCCGGGTCATCGACTTCGGTGAGACGAAGAACGGCCTGCTCTACCTGGTGATGGAGCTGCTCGACGGCGTCTGCATGGCCAACGCAATCACCAAAGCCCAGGGCTTCTCCGAAGAGCGCGCGGCGCGGGTGACGCGGAAGATCGCCCTCGGCCTGGCGCACGCGCACGAGCGCGGCATCGTCCACCGCGACTTGAAGCCGCAGAACGTGATGCTGGTGAGCGAGGACGGCGAGGCCGACGTGCCGAAGATTCTCGACTTCGGCATCGCCCGCATCTCCGAGCGCCCCGGGGTGACGATGCCGGGGATGGTGATGGGCACGCCGCAGTTCATGGCGCCCGAGCAGTTCACCGGGCTCGACGTCGATGCCCGCAGCGACCTCTACGCGCTGGGGGTGATGCTCTACCAGGCGGTCACCGGCAGCGCTCCGTTCGACGGGCCGAGCGCGAGCGCGATCTTCGACCTGCACCGGGCGGCGCCTCCCCCGCCCTTTCACAAGGCACGTCCGGGCTTCGTCCCCAGCCGCCGCTTAGAGGAGATCGTCTTCAAGCTGCTGGCGAAGAAGCCGGACGACCGCTTCGCCTCGGCGCGGGCGCTGGCCGACGCGCTCGACTTCCGCTTCGAGCCGAGCGCCGAGGTCACCCGCAAGGCAGTCAACCCGCTGCCGCCGGAAGACCCGCGCGACGTGGCCGTCGGGCGCATCGAGCACGCGATTCAGAAGGGCGCGCCGCTGTACAACCGCGGCGAGGTGAAGGGCTGCGCCGACCTCTACCTGAGGACCTCGGAGGAGCTGATCGCCTCACTGCTCGCCGGCAAGGACCACCTCGTCCCGAGGCTTCGGCTCGCCACCGCGGTGCAGCGGGCAGTGGGCAAGGAGCCGCAGACGGCGGCGTGGGAGCTGCGCTACGGCTTCGACGACCTGCTGTTCGCGCTCGGAGAGTTCAAGCGGCAGGACAAGAGCGGAGCGACCCGCATCGGCCGCCGCCGCGAGTCGCGCTTCGCGCCCGGCTGTCCCGGGCTCTCATCGATTCGGCAGCACCTCGACCTGGCCGCGTTGGTGGCCGCCCGCCGCTATGAGGCCGGCCACGCCGACGTGGTGGGCGACTTCTTCCTCCTGCTGGCGGGACAGTTGCTCGAACAGCTCGCCGAGGAAGGTGAGTGTGCCGCGGTCCACAAGCGGCTCACCGACGGGCTCGAGGACGCGCGCCAGTCGTCGAGCCGGGCCGAGGCGGCGGCGATCCTCGGGGATGCGTTCGACGAGGTGCGGTTCGACGGCTCGTCGGAGGCCGCGCCGCCCGCGGAGGCGGCGGTGCTGGCGGCGAGCGAGCAGATCGACGAGGTGGGCCACGCGCTGCTCGCGGCGATCCGGTCCGGCTCGGCGCTCTACAACTCTGGCGACGTCGCCGGCTGCGCCGGGCTCTACCTCGACACCGCGACCGGGCTGGTCGCCGGGCTCAACCCCGGGGCCCGAAACGCGCCGCTCAAGCGCCTGTTTGCCGCCGCGCTGGAGAAGGCGAAGGGCGCCGAGGCCAACGACGCCGCCTGGGCCCTGCGCCATGCCTTCGACGCGGTGCTCGAGGCCTGGCGCATCGTCCCCAATCCGCTCGGCGTCAGCGCGGTCAAACGCGAGCGCTGACCCCAAGGGGTGCTACAGGCGCTGGGCCGATGTCCACCGCCACCCCTGCCCGCCCGCGCGCCATCCTCGTCGGGATTCAACTTCCGGGCGTCACCGATGGCGAGCACGCGGCGGACCTCGCCGAGCTGCGCCGGCTGGTGCAGACGCTGGGCTACGAGCCGGTCGCGACGCTGAGCCAGCGCCGCGGAGGCATGGGCTCGGGCACGGTGCTCGGCAGCGGGAAGTTGAAGGAGCTGGCGAACCTCACCGGCGGCCCCGGCGTGGTCGCCTCGGGCGCCGCCGACCGCACCTCGAAGGCCAAGGAGCGCTGGGAGGCCGAAGAGGAGGAGGAAGAGGAAGAGGAAGAAGACGACGCGCCCCCGGTGGAGGTGCCCCCCGGTGAGCGCCCGACGGTGGTGGTGGTGGACCACGAGCTGTCGCCAAGCCAGCTGCGAAACCTGGAGAAGGCGACCGCCGCGCTGGTGCTCGATCGCACCGGGGTCATCGTCGACATCTTCCACCGCCACGCGCGCAGCCGGGAAGCGCGGATGCAGGTGGAGATCGCCCGGCTCAAGTACCAGGCGCCGCGGCTGCGCGAGTCCGCCGGGCGCAGCGAGCGCCAGGCCGGGCGGGGCGCGGGAGACTCGGCGCTCGAGCTCGACCGGCGGAAGATTCGCGATCGCCTCGCCGAGCTGCGCGAGGGCCTCGCCGCGGTGCAGGCGGAGCAGGACCAGCGGCGCTACGCCCGGAAGGACCAGCTGCGCGTCGCGCTCGTCGGCTACACCAACGCGGGCAAGTCTTCGCTGATGCGGGCGCTGACCGGCAGCGAGGTGCTGGTCGCGGACCAACTCTTCGCCACCCTCGACACCACGGTGCGGGCGCTCCAGCCGGAGACGCGGCCGAGGATCCTCGTCTCGGACACGGTGGGCTTCATCCAGAAGCTGCCGCACGACCTCGTCGCCTCGTTCCGCTCGACGCTCGACGAAGCGCTCGAGGCCTCGCTGCTGCTCTACGTCGTCGACGCGTCGGACCCGACCTGCGATGCGCAGCTGGCCGTGACCCGCGAGGTGCTCAAGGAGATCGGCGCCGACGAGGTGCCCAGCCGGTTGCTGCTCAATAAGTGCGATCGCCTCGACGCCGCTGCACGGTCAGCGCTGCTGAAGCGCCACCCGGACGCGATTCTCCTCTCCGCGCACGTGCCCGGGGACGTGAGCGCGCTGCGGCAGACCGTGATCGACTTCTTCGAAGCGTCGATGGTCGAAGCAGACCTCGTCGTCCCCTACGCGCGGCAGGGAAGTCTTGGCGAGGTCTACGAGAACGCGCGGGTCATCTCCGAGAGCTACGACGAGGCGGGGCGGCACCTGAAGGTGCGCTCGCTGCCGGCGGCGATCGCCCGGCTGGTCGCGGCGTTTAAGTAGGCCGATCGCGGCTCGCCCCCGGGGGGGGGAACCCTTTCCCCGAGATGATTATGAATTATTATAATTTCCCCGAAAGGGTTGTTCCCCTCGGGGCGGCCGCCGCTTGGCGGGCGATCACACTCTTCGCCGAGAATGGCGCAGAGCCCGGCGCTCTGGGGTGATCCGCCTCAGCCCTTCCGGCGCCGCCGCAACAGCCCGAGCAGCCCGAGCGCGAGCACGCCGTCCGGCGCACCGGAGCAGCCGCAGCCCTTGCCTCCCGCGCCGCCGCCGCCGCTGCCTCCACCCGAGCCGCCGCCGGAGCCACCGCCGGTGCCGCCCGAGCCGCCGCCGCTGCCGCCTCCGCTTCCCCCACCCGCGCCGCCGCCGCCGCCATCGGGCAGCGGGATACACGCGAGCCCACCGTCGGGCCGGGGGTTGTCGATGAAGGTGTCGCAATCGTCGTCGAGCCCGTTGCAGTACTCGTCGCCCGGCAGCACCTGGCCGGTGCACTTGGTGTAGCCGCCGCTGGCGCAGGTGCGCTTGCCGCTGTGGCAGACGCCCGCGTCGCGTGTCGACGACGGCCCGGTGTAGCAGACGCGCTCGTCGTCGAAGTGGCAGTGGCAGTTCTCGTCCACTGTGCCGTCGCAGTTGTCATCGACGCCGTTGCAGGTCTCGGCCTGGACCGCGCCGGGGGTGCAGGTGACCTTCACCCCGCCCGCTTTGCAGCTGGCGGTGAAGGTGGTGCAGCCGCCGGTGCCGCAGCGCTCCCAGCCAATCTGGTTGATGCTCTGGATGTCCGCCTTGCCGTCGCAGTCGTTGTCGACGTCGTCGCAGACTTCGTGCGCGGGGACGATCATCCCGGTGACCGCCCCCCAGCCGGCGTCGGCCTGGCAGGTCTGGAACCCGCCCTTGCACGGCAGCGACACCTGGTAGGTGCCGCCGTCGACATAGCGCGGCGTCGTCATCGGGACGTTGCGGACCATCGAGGGGGTGCAGGGAAAGCCGTTGTCGATGATGCCGTCGCAGTCGTTGTCGCGGCCGTCGGCGACCTCCACCGAGGGGGTCCCGGGGACGCAGACGCCAGGCGCGCCGCCATTGCACTCGACGGCGATCCGCGAGCACTCGCCGACGCCGCAGGTGGCGATCGAGAAGCCGTCATCGATGACGCCGTCGCAGTCGTCGTCGACGTTGTTGCAGACCTCGGTCTGGGGCGCGGTGGTGCCGACGCAGGTCAGCCGGCCGGAGATGCACTTGCGCACCCCGGCGGTGCAGATGCCGCGCTCGCCGAACACCGAGCAGGGCGCGTTGCCGCCGAGGTCTCCGCCGTCGGGCGCCTCGTCCACCGTGCCGTTGCAGTTGTTGTCGAGCCCGTCGCAGACCTCGGGGAACGGGGAGATCATGTCCTTGCAGGCGCTCCAGAAGCCGTTGCGGCACACCTGGTTTCCCTGCCGGCACTCGCCCTTACCCAGCGTCGCGTTGTCGGCGGTGTAGCATTTCTGCGAGCCCCCGGCCGGGCACTGCTGCACCCCGGTCTCGCAGTCGGCGGGCAGCTGCGCCCCCGGGTCGTACGGCACCGGGCAGGTGGTGGTCTGGCCGATGGCGACCTGGAAGCTGCCGACCGTCGGGTAGGTGACGCGCGCGCCATCGAAGTCGGTGAAGAGGAAGTAATACGGGTGGCAGCCGTCGGGGAGCACGTCGGGGTCGGGGAAGCGCGCCTCGTAGGTGCCGTTGTCGTCGAAGCCCCAGCGGCGATCGACGTCGAAGCAGTGGCCCGCGACCACCACCACCCCGCGCTTGGGCGGCTTGG
>JAYVRT010000447.1:0-1826 GCA_043776025.1 Archangiaceae bacterium
CCGGCGCCTCCCGCCTGGTGGTCGCGGGCGAGTCGGCGGGCGCCAACCTCTCACTCGCGCTCGCGGTCTGCGCGACCTTCGAGCGCGAGGAGCCGTTCGCCAGGGCCGTCTTCGACACCGGCGTGGTGCCGAGGGCGATCGCGCCCGTTTGCGGGATCCTCCAGGTGAGCGACTCGGCCCGGTTCGCGCGGCGCAAGGCCCACCTGCCGGGCGTGGTCGCCGACCGGATCGAGGAGACGGAGACGGCGTACTTGCTGGGCCCCGGACCCAAGCCGCTGGCTGACCCGCTGGTGGTGCTGGAGACCGGCGCGCAGCCCACGCGGCCCTTCCCACCCGTCTACGCAGGCGTCGGCACCCGCGACCCGCTGCTCGACGACACCCGCCGGCTCGCCGCCGCCCTCGCCCGGCGCGGGGTCGCGCACCAGGCCGACTACTTCCCGGGCGAGCTGCACGCGTTCCACGCCTTCTACTTCAAGCCCGCCGCCCGCAAGCTCTGGGAGGCGCAGCTCGGCTTCCTCTCGCGGACGCTGTCGGCGTGAGCCGCCGGGCTCCCCAGCACCCTGGGGACGTCCTGGACGCGGCGACGAAAGCGCCGCCGCCGATCGAGGCTCAGTCGTGGTACGGTTCACGTGCGCATTTTGCGCTCGGGAGCCGTCCTTCTTGGAGCGACTGACCCCCTTCGGCAAGTACTACCTGCTGGAGCGAATCAACGTCGGCGGCATGGCCGAAGTCTTCAAGGCCAAGACCGTCGGGGTCGAGGGCTTCGAGAAGATCGTCGCCATCAAGCGCATCCTCCCGTCGGTCGCGGAGGACGAAGAGTTCATCAAGATGTTCATTGATGAAGCGAAGATCACCTCGCAGCTCTCGCACGCGAACCTGGCGCAGACCTTCGACCTCGGCAAGACCAACGACGCCTACTACATCGCGATGGAGTACGTGCCCGGCAAGGATCTGCGGGCCGTGCAGGAGCGGCTGCGCCGGCGCGGCGAGCGCATTCCGCTGCCCCTCGCGGCCTACATCGTCGGCAAGGTCTGCGAGGGGCTCGACTACGCCCACCGCAAGCGCGACGCCGCCGGGCGCGAGCTGAACATCGTCCACCGCGACGTCTCTCCGCAAAATGTAATCGTGTCCTTTGAGGGCGAGGTGAAGCTGGTCGACTTCGGCATCGCCAAGGCGGCCAACAAGATCACCAAGACGCAGTCGGGCATCCTCAAGGGGAAGTTCGGCTACATGAGCCCCGAGCAGGTGCGCGGGCTGCCGCTCGACCGCCGCAGCGACATCTTCGCCGCCGGCGTGGTGCTCTACGAGCTGTGCACGGGCGAGCGGCTGTTCACGGGCTCGAGCGACTTCTCGGTGCTGGAGAAGGTCCAGCAGGCGAAGATCACCAGGCCGAGCGTGGCGCTGCCCGACATGCCGGCGCGGCTGGAAACAGTCATACTCAAAGCGCTGGCGCGCGAGCCCGAGGAGCGCTACCAGAGCGCGGCGGAACTGCGGCAGGCGCTCGATGTCATCCTCACCGTGCCGTTCGTGCAGCCGGATGCGCCTGCTGCTGCCGCCGTGCCGGTCTCACAGGTGGCGCAGATGCCCGTGCAACGTACCGCCGCGCAGAAGCCGGTGGCGAAGGGGCCGCAGCAGGGAAGTAGGGCGGGTGTGGCGACAGCCCGCCCACCTGGTGGCGATGCCGCAGCAGACGGGCGGGCTAACGCCACACCCGTCCCACCGCAGCAGCCCGCGAAATCCAACACCACGCTCTACACCATCGTCGGCGTTGCCGCTGTGCTTGCCATTGGAGCCTTCGTCATGTTCAGCGGGGGCAAGCAGCCGGT
>JAYVRT010000448.1:0-5831 GCA_043776025.1 Archangiaceae bacterium
GACCTCCCAGGCCGACGCGCCGCGGGACTCGAGCAGCGCCAGCGCCCGCCGCACCTCGCCCGGCGCCACCACCACGCACATCCCCAGGCCCATGTTGAAGGTGCTGAACATCTCCGCCCGGTCGACGTCCCCCAGCTTCTGGAGCACGTCGAAGATCGGCGGCCGCTGCCAGCGCTTCTCCGAGAGGACCGCCCGGGTGCCGTCGGGCAGGCAGCGGGGCAGGTTCCCGGGGATCCCGCTGCCGGTGATGTGGGCCAGCCCCTTGGGCCTCACCGCGGCGAGCAGCGCGAGCACGTCTTTGACGTAGATCTTCGTCGGGGTCAGCAGCACCTGGCCGATCGGGCGATCGAGCCCCCCGACTGTGTCTCCCCAGGCGATCGCGCGATCCTCGACCACCTTGCGCGCCAGAGAGAACCCATTGGAGTGCAGGCCGCTCGAGGCGATCCCCAGCACCACGTCGCCGGGGACGATCGTCGAGCCGTCGATGATCTCGCTCTTCTCCACCACCGCGGTGCAGAAGCCAGCCAGCTCGTACTCGCCGGGCGTGTAGAAGCCGGGCAGCTCGGCCGTCTCTCCGCCCAGCAGCGTGCAGCCGGCCTGGGCGCAGCCCTCGGCGATCCCGGCGATCACCTGCTCCGCGCGGGGCACGTCGAGCCGGGCGGTGGCGAAGTAGTCGAGGAAGAACAACGGCTCGGCGCCGCAGGTGAGCACATCGTTGACCGACATCGCGACGAGGTCGATGCCGACCGTGTCGTGGACGTCGAGCGCGAAGGCGAGCTTGAGCTTGGTTCCGACCCCGTCGGTGCCCGAGACCAGCACCGGCTCGCGGTACTTGCCCGGCGTCAGGGCGAAGAGCCCGCCGAAGCCGCCGACGCCACTCAACACCTCGGGGCGGCGGGTCCGGGCGGCGAGCGGCTTGATCCGCTCCACCAGCGCGTCACCCGCCTCGATGTCGACGCCCGCCTGTTTGTAGGTGGTGCCCACGCGCGGGGCTTCTAGCCACTTCGCCCCCGTTCGTCTTCAACGATCCGATACGATGCGCGGCGAACACCGATGGGGAACTTCCTTTCGCGCCGCCGCTTCGAGGTGCTGGCCCTGGCCGCCTCGCTGGTCTGCGCGTTCCTCCACGTCTGGAGCGACGCGCAGCCGGCCACTGGCCTGACCCTCGGCGAGGGGGGGGCCTCGGCGTTCAACGTGCTCGGGCGCGGCATCCGCCTGCTCGAGGGCCGGGCGATCGATCTGAAGTTCCGGTTGCGCGGCGTCGAGGTCCCACACCCCGCGGTGCTGGTGGTGCCGATCGACGAGAAGAGCGTGCAGAAGTACGGGCTGCTCCCCTGGCCGCGCACCTTGATTGCACGGGCGCTGACCCACCTCCACGAGGCCGGGGTGAAGGCGGTCGGCCTCGACGTCGCGTTCACCGACGAGGCGAGCGATGACGGCAAGGTCTACCGCGCGCTGCTCGACACGTTTGATCGCACCCCGGGCTCCGACGCGCTGGGGGGCTTCCGGGCGGAGCTCGCGCGCCGGTCGACCGCCTCTCCCGACGACGCGCTCGAAGCCGCCTTCAAGCTCGCGGGGCCAACGGTGGTGCAGGGCGTGCTCGCCTATTCGGAGGAGGACCTCAAGGACTTCACTCCCGAGAAGGTGAAGGAGCAGGCCGAGCTGCTCAAGCCGCAGCTGCTCGAGGCCGAAGGCAACAGGCCGGGGCAGACGTTCTCGCTGGAGAAGCTGCGCAGCTGGCCGGCGTACTCCGCGCAGACCCCGCTGCGCCGCTTCGCCCAGACCGGCAGCCGCCTCGGGCACTTCAGCTACGTGCCGGATCTCGATGGCACCATCCGCCGTTCGCCGCTGCTGGTGAAGCTCACCGGGGCAGGGGGCCTGCTGCCCTCGATGCCGCTCGCGACCGCGGCGGTCTTCCTCGGGGCGAAGCTGGTGCCGACCCAGGAAGGGGGGCTCGCCACCGGCGTCCGGGTCGAGCCCGCCTCGGGGGCGCCCTTCACGGCGCCGTTTCAGAGCAACGAGCCCTTCGCGCTGATCGACTACGTCGGGCCGTCGAGCGCGTTCCCCCAGCTGTCGATTGGGGAGGTGATCGAGGGCACCTTCGACCAGGCGCTCGTCGCCGGCAAGGCGGTGTTGATCGGCGTCACCGTCGTCGGCAGCAGCGGCGATCAGCGGGTGACGCCGTTCTCCGAGTTCTCCCCCGGCGTCTTCGCCCACGCCTCGGTGCTCTCGGGGGTGCTCAACCGGCGCTTCCTCACCCGGCCGTCTTCGTTAGTGCTGCTCGAGTCGCTGGCAATGATCGTCCTCGGGTTGGTCCTGGCCCGCCTGATCCCTCAATTGAAGAGCTTCGGGCTCAAGGCGCTGGCGATCGTCGCCACCACGTCGGCCTGGCTGGTGCTCGACGAGATGCTCTTCACCCGGGGCACCCAGCTGGCGACGATCATGCCGGTGGGAAGCATCCTCCTGACTTCGTTCGGCCTGATCTTCCTGGGCTACCTCTCGGTCGATCGGGAGAAGCTGAAGATCCGGTCGACGTTCAAGAAGTACCTCGGCGAAGACGTGATGGAAGAGGCGCTGAAGAACCCGGAGAAGCTCAAGCAGGGAGAGAAGCGGGAGATGACGGTGCTCTTCTCCGACATCCGCGGCTTCACCACCATCTCCGAGCGGATGGTGCCGGAGAAGCTGCGCGACTTCATCCGCGGCTACCTCTCGCCGATGACCCAGCTGGTGTTCGACGAGAAGGGCACGCTCGACAAGTACATCGGCGACGCCCTGATGGCCTTCTGGAACGCGCCGATCGACCAGAACGATCACGCGATCCGCGCCTGCCGTTGCGCCTGGCAGATGCTGATCACGCTCGAGGAGCTCAAGGCGAAGTGGCGCGCCGAGAACTACCCCGAGTTCGACATCGGCATCGGGATCAACACCGGGCCGATGATCGTCGGCGAGATGGGCTCCGACGTCCGCGCCGACTACACGGTGATGGGCGACGCGGTGAACCTCGCCTCGCGGCTCGAGGGCACCAACAAGGAGTACGAGACGCGGATCATCTTGAGCGAGGGCACCTATGCCCAGGTGCAGGGGCAGGTGGTCGTCCGGCGCCTGGGCGCGGTGCGGGTCAAGGGCAAGCGCAAGCCGGTGAAGATCTACGAGCTCAAGGGCATCGGCGCCCCCGACGCGGCCCAGACGGTGGCGATCGACGCCTTCGAGGCGGCCCTCGACGCCTACGCCGAGCAGCGCTGGGACGAGGCCGAACGGTGTTTCAGCCAGGCGCTCGCCGGGTGGCCCGACGATCCTCCCTCGAGGCGGTACCTCGAGGAGATCGCGACCCTGAAGGTACGGCCTCCGGGGCCCGGCTGGGACGGCGTGTACACCGCCACCACCAAGTGAATCCCACCGTCTAAAGCCGCCAATTGGTGCGAAGCTACGCGCTGCTACAGGTTTTCTCCGCTAAATTGACCCTTGCGACACCCGAAGGCTAACTAGCCTTAACGACCGTCATGAGCGCCGAAGAAACCCTCTTCAACAAGTTCGGAAAAGAACAGCCGAAGGGCACGGTTCTCTTTCGCGAGGGCGATCTGGGCAAAGAGATGTTCGTGCTCCAGTCGGGGAAGGTGGCGATCGCGAAGAAGGTCCGCGACGTCGAGAAGATCCTCGCCGTCCTCGGGCCCGGTGAGTTCTTCGGGGAGATGGCGATCATCTCCAACAAGCCCCGCAGCGCCTCGGCGATCGTCGAGGAGAACGCGAAGCTGCTGGTGATCGACCCCCGCACCTTCGAGGGGATGATCCGCGGCAACTCCGAGATCGCGGTCCGGATGATCAAGAAGCTGGCCGACCGGCTCTCCGACGCCGACGGGCAGATCGAAAACCTGCTGCTGGGCGACCCTTCGAGCCGGGTGATTCACCACATCCTCAACGTCTGCCAGACCCGGGGCCGCCCCGGCGAAGAGGGCATCGAAATCGACTTCCCGGTGAAGGACCTGCCCCGCGAGCTGGCGGTGGGCGAGCCGGCGATCCGCTACATGCTCCATCGCCTCGAGCGGTCCGGTTTGATTGACGTGGCCGGAGATCGGCTTACGGTGCGTGACACGGCCCGCTTGTTCGACTTCCTGCGTTACCTCGAGATGAAGTGGAAGTTCGGAGACCTCTAGAGTGAAGCTCCAGGTGCTCGGATGCCATGGTGGGGAGCTTCCGAAATGCCGGAGCACCTGCTTCTTGATCGACGGCCACCTCGCGCTCGACGCCGGGGCGCTGACCAGCACCCTCGACCTCGATGAGCTGTGCAAGGTCGACGACATCCTGCTCACCCACAGCCACTTCGATCACGTGAAGGATCTGCCCCTGATGGCGGACCTGATCGTCGGGCGCCGCGACAAGCCGGTGCGGATCTTCTCGTCGCGGGAGTGCACCGAGACGCTGAAGGCCAACATGTTCAACAACGTGCTCTGGCCGGACTTCACCGCGATCCCGACGAAGAAGAACCCGGTGCTTCAGCTCAAGCCGTTCAAGGCCGGCGCCACGGTCAAGATCGGCAAGTACACCGTGAAGACGATTCCGGTGAGCCACCCGGTGGAGTCCTGCGGCTTCATCATCACCGACGGCCACAGCACGATGGCGATGAGCGGCGACACCGGCCCCACCGACGCGCTGTGGAAGGCGCTCAACAAGGTGCACGGCCTCAAGGCGCTGCTGCTCGAGACCAGCTTCCCCAACAAGCTGCAGCAGCTCGCCGACATCTCCGGTCACCTCACTCCGAAGACACTCGAATCGGAGCTGCTGAAGTTCGATCGCAATGGCTGCGAGGTGCTGCTCTACCACCTCAAGCCGGCCTTCGTGAGCCAGCTGAAGCACGAGGTGAAACATCTCCCGGTGCACGTGCTCGAGCTCGGCGATACCTTCGAGCTGTGAGTTCACGCCCAATCGTCGTCGGCATCGCCGGTGGAACCGCGTCCGGCAAGACCACCGTCGCCCGGAAGATCCACGAGTCGCTCTCTCCGTTGCGGGTCGCGTTCCTCGATCAGGACTCGTACTACCGGGACCTGAAGGACCTGACGCTGGAGGAACGGCGCGAGGTCAACTTCGACCACCCCGACGCCTTCGACACCGACCTGCTGGTGGGGCAGCTGAAGCAGCTGAAGGCGGGGAAGGGCATCGACAAGCCCGTCTACAACTTCGTCACCTCGACCCGCGAGTCGCGCGCCACCCCGGTCAGCCCGGCGGAGATCATCCTCGTCGAGGGGATCCTCGTGCTCCACCTCGACGCGATCCGCGGGGAGCTGGACCTGAAGATCTTCGTCGAGACCGAGGACGACGTGCGGATCATTCGCCGGCTCACCCGCGACATCAAAGAGCGCGGCCGGGACTTCGATCACGTCGTCCAGCAGTACTTCCGGCATGTGAGGCCGATGCACATGGGCTTCGTCGACCCGAGCAAGCGGCACGCGGACATCATCGTTCCCCACGGCGGCAACAACGACATTGCGATCGAGATGCTCGTCGGAGCGCTGCGCGCCAAGATGCAGCGGGTGAAGTAGCCGTGGCGCTGGCGCTGGCGCTGTTGCTGCTGGCTGCCGCCCCCGACGCCGGCACCCGGCCCAAAGGCGGCAAGCCGAAGGCGCCGAAGGGGCAGATGATGAAGCGCAACCCGACACAGATCTCCGCCGCGCAGAAGGCGGCCCAGTCGGACGACCCCAAGGCGAGATCAGCGGCGTTCCTCACCCTGTCGACCCAGGGGCTGGAGAAGCGGATCCCCGACCCCGAGCCGAACGACCCGAAGCCCAGGTGCGCCGAGCTCGCTTCGGACGCGGGCTGCAAGAGCAAGGCGTTCGTCT
>JAYVRT010000449.1:0-1821 GCA_043776025.1 Archangiaceae bacterium
GGTTGCCCTTCATGTAGAGCACCACTTTGTGCTTCTGGATCTCGTCGTCGAACCGCGCCTTCAGCTCAGGGGAAACCGGGGTCATTTCTTGCTCCTGTCGATCCACTTCTGCCACTGCTCGGGCGAATAGGTCTTTAACGCCAGCGCGTGCAGCTCGCCGGTGTCCAGCACGTCTTTGAGTGGCGCGTAGACCGCCTGGTGCTGGTCCACCATCG
Organism: Archangiaceae bacterium; assembly: GCA_043776025.1. Lineage (GTDB taxonomy): Bacteria > Myxococcota > Myxococcia > Myxococcales > Myxococcaceae > JAYVRT01. The sequence goes on from JAYVRT010000449.1 coordinate 216, forward strand.
TCTTGCCGACGAACTGGGGGCTCACCACCCGGGCCTCGAAGTGATCGCCGGTTCCGGTGGTGTCGCGCACCTCGACCTCGGCGCCCGGCAGCGCGGTGAGGATTCGGTCTCGGATCAACTCAGGCTTCATCAGTGCACCCCTCCCCCGACTACCAACATCGCGGGGTCTACGCCCATCCCTTTGAGCGTCTCGCCCCACATTGCCTCGGCGTCGCCGTCCAGCACCGGCCCGGGGGCGGCCTCGGTGAACAGCCAGGCGCCCTGCGCCATCTCCTGCTCCAGCTGCTTCGGGCCCCAGCCCGAGTACCCGAGGCAAAAGCGCATCCGCACCTCGTCCATCGCCAGCAGGGGCTTGAGCGCGTCGGAAGTGACGGAGAGGAACAGGCCCGGCATCACCTCCACCTTCTCGCCGATCGCGTCGGCGTCATGGAGCACGAAGCCGCGGTAGGGCTCCACCGGGCCCCCGACGAACACCGGCTGCCGCAGGCGGGCCGGGGCGACGGTCAGCTTCTGCCCCTTGCCCAGCTCGGCCAGCGTCAGCGGCGCCTGGCGGTTGAGCACCAGCCCCATCGAGCCCTCGGAGTTGTGCTCGATCATCAACACCACCGACCGGTGAAAGTTGGGATCGCCCAGCTGCGGCATCGCGATCAGAAAGCCGGGAGAGAGGCTCTTCACGGCTGGCGAGCATCGGTGTGTTGTGGGGGCGGTGGCAACCGAAGAGAAGGGCTACCGCCGGGCGGCGCGCGCGCACACCCGATCGCCCGGCTTCAGGCCCGGCTTGACCGGGACCAGCTGCGACTGCGCCTCGGCGGTCATCATGCAGGCGTTGCCGGCCGGGCACTGCAGGTCGTCGATGCAGGGCTCGACGCAGACGCCGAAGGTGGCGAACCCGTCGCTGTTGGGCTCGACGTAGCAGCGCAGCGTCCGCGCGCAGTCTTCGAGGACGAGGCAAGGTTGGTTGACCCCCGCGCGCCCGGAGCTGTTGCGGAAGGTGGCCGCCGCCCAACCGAGGGTCGCGGCGACCGCCACCCAGAGCAGCCAACGGCGGGGATCCTTCATCGCCGCGAGGTCAGCTGATCGCCGCGCCCGGCTCGGCGGCAGGCTTCGGCTCGACGATCGGCGCGCGGATGAACTCGTCGGGCTTGTCGAGCAGCAGCGCCTCGCGGAGCACGTCGTCGACGAACTCGCACGGCACCAGGCGCATCGCGTCGCGCACCTTCCGGGGGATCTCCCGCACGTCCTTGCGGTTCTCCTCGGGGAAGAGGACCGTCTTCATCCCCGCGCGGTGAGCGGCGAGCACCTTCTCCTTCAAGCCCCCGATCGGCAGCACCCGGCCGCGGAGCGTCACTTCTCCGGTCATCGCCACGTCGCGCCGCACCGGGATGCGGGTGAGCGCCGAGACGATCGCGGTGACGATCGTCACCCCCGCGCTCGGCCCGTCCTTGGGGATCGCTCCCTCGGGGACGTGGACGTGGATGTCGAGGGTCTCGGAGAACTTCTCGTCGATGCCGAAGCGCTTGGCGCGCGAGCGGACGAAGCTCATCGCCGCCTGCGCCGATTCCTGCATCACCTCGCCCAGCTTGCCGGTGATGATCAGCTTGCCCTT
>JAYVRT010000450.1:0-5826 GCA_043776025.1 Archangiaceae bacterium
GGCGGTCTTGCCCGCGCCGAGGTCGAGGCGCTGCGGCAGCGCGGGGCGGTGGCGGTAACACTCGGCCGACGGGTCCTGCGCACCGAAACCGCCGCCCTCGCTGCCCTGGCGGTGTTGCTGCATCTGCAGGGAGAGCTGGGTTAGTTTCGCGGGCGTCTCCAAGTGACCGACGAGAAAAAGAACATCCCCGGGACCGCCCCCCTCGACGACTCGGTGCCCGCCGAGACGCCCGCGCTGCTGCAGCGCGACCTCGGGCTCGATCGCCGCGGCACCGTGCCCAGCTTCGATCCCCAGCGGACGACCCCGGCCACCCCAGGCCCCTTCGCAGCCAAGCTTCCGCTGGGGGGCCCGGAGTTCGCCCCGACGGTCATCTCGCCGCGGCGGGACGCGGCCGTGCCCGAGCCCCACCCCAGCCTGCCCGCCCCGGTGCCCGCCACTTCGCCGTTCGCGAAGACGGTCGCCTCGGCGACCAACCCGGTGCTGGCGAAGATGGAGGCGGCGGAACGGGACTACGCCCAGCGGGTCGCGGCGGAGCAGAAGCTGGCCGAACGGGTCGCCGCCGAGCGCAAGGCCACCGAGCGGTTGGTCGCGGATCGCTCGCGTCCGCCGGTGCCGTCTGGGGCGATCGCGACGCCGGTCGCGCCGCCCCCTTCGGCGGCCCAGTCGCTGCGACAATCGCTCGGCTCGCGCCCGATCTCTCCCGCGGACATGGTGACCGATCCGCTCACCGGGCCCCGTGTCGCCGCCGCGCTGGCCGCGCCGGCTCGCCCGACCAGCTCAGGCCTGAAGACCGACCCGCTGCAGACCCCCGACGTCGCGGGAGCGATGGCGCGGGCCGCGGCACAGCCGCCGGGCCTCTCGCCGCGGATCCACCCCGACGCGACTCAGGTGATGCGTCCTTCCGCCGAGCCGCCGATTCAGGCGGACCCGACGCGGCTCACCCGCGCGCCCGCCCCCGAGCCGATCACCACCCCGGTTTCGGCGGTGCCTCGCGGCACCGGCATCACCGCCGATCCGACGAGCTCGATGCGGGCCCCGGGACTCTCGCCGGCGCCCCACGCCGACGCGACCAACGTGGTGCGCACCCCGGGAGTCACCGGGCAGTCCCCCCACGAAGGGACCAACGCGATGTGGGGGCCGACTGACCCGGCGAAGGTCCCGACCGCGCCAGCCGGCCAGCCGTCTGTCCCGGCGGCACCCGCTGCTCCCCGACTGCCCCCGTTGGCGATCCCCCCTCCTCCGCCGCGCACGTCATCGGTCGCGATCCCCCCGCCGCCACCGCGCTCGGCAGCAAACCCTGGACCCGCGGAGCCGAGCGCACCGTTGCGGGCCCAGTCGCTCGCGGCTGCCCGTCCCGTTGCCGCGCCCGCGCCTGCCGTGGCCGCCCCGCGCGCTGCTGCCCCGGCGCCAGCCCAGCCTCCACCTGCCACCCGCCCGCCCGCAGGCCCCCCGGCGGCTCTTCCTCCGGTTGCTGCCCGCCCGATGATCTCTCCGATCGTGCAGCCGCTGCCGGGGCCCCCGCGGCCCATCCCCGCGCAGACGGTTGCCGCCGGCCCGAAGGGTGTCGGCCTGCAGAATTCACGGCCACCCGAGCCCCCCGGAGTCCCGCTCCCCACCTCGTTGCGAGGCTCCGACACCGGCGACGACGCCGGCGAGCCGCTGCCGACCCGGCCTGACCACCCGCAGCCCCAGGGCGTCCTCACCCAGGCGGCGCCGGCTCGGTTGCCCAACGCGGTGCAGGTCACGGCCACCCCCGCCAGCCCGGTGAGTCAACGCGAGGTCGCGCTTGCGCCCGCCGCTCTGACGCCGCCGCGCCCGCGACCCGGCGAACCCGAGCCTGCCTTCAACCCGATGCAGCCCGTGACGATGCCGAACCGCCGCCAGATTCCCTACGAAGACCTCCCCCCGGCGATGGAAGCGCCCAAGCCGCTGGGGCCCGAGTTCTTCCGGACCCAGCCTGGAGTTCCGGGCCCGAGCACCAGGGGCCGCGCGCCGGCGACGCTGGAGGCCAGGCCCGATGACATCGCCACCAGGGAGCGCGCGCCTCACCAACCTGGGCGCGGCGAGGCCGGCTCCACCGCGCAGGTGCTCGACGCCGTCACCACCGAGGACGGTGAGGCGCCGCCCGCCGTCACGTCGGACCAGGTGCTCGCGAGCGTTGCCCCGGTGTGGCGGCGATCATTCTCCTGGCTGCTGGACCTGCTGGTGATCGGTGGGCTGTCCGGGGGCTTGCTGTCCCTCGCGGCGACGTTCCTCGGTGGAAAGCCCGCGCCTCCTTCGCTTCACGGGTTCGCGGCGCTGTTGTTCCAGCTCAAGCCGATCGCCATCCCCGGAGCGGCCGCCGCGGTCGGCATGGCCTTCCTCTACACCCTGTTCTTCGGAGTTCTGCTCCAGGGGCGCACGGTCGGGCGCCTGGTCCTGGGAATTCGCCTGGTCGACGCGACCGGCCACGCCCCCGGGGTGGGCCGGGCCTTTGTGCGGGCAGTCTTCGCGCTGATTTCCTTTGCCCTCTTCCTCTCCGGCTTCTGGCTGTCCCTGTTCGACCGCCGGGGTCAAACCCTGCACGACAAACTGACCCGAACGTTCGTGATTCGGCCGGTATGATGCGCCGCCCATGGCTCAGCGGCTTGCACAGCACCTGATTTCGCGCGGCCTGTTGCCCGCGAAGGTCGTGGACGACGCGCTGCGCAAGCTGCAGTCAGGCGGAGCCACGCTCGACACCGCGCTGCTCGAGGCGGGGGTCATCTCCGAAGCGGGGATGCTCCAGGCGCTCTCGGACGTCTCGGGGATGCGGCTGGTCAACCTCGCCGACTTCGAACCCAACGCCGAAGCCGGGCCGATGTTACCGCTGAAGATCTCCCGGCGTCTGACGGTGGTGCCGCTGTCGGTGGACGGGAACGTGCTCCACCTCGCCTGCGGCTATCCGGTGCCGCACAAGGAACTGCGCGAGGTCGCGTTCCTGCTCGGCAAGGAGCTCGAGCTGTGGGTCGCGCTCGAGTGCCGGGTGCGTGACTGGCAGACGGCGCTGTACCGCGAGCCGATGGCGGATCGCTTCAAGGTCCTGCTGCGCGCGCTCGACCCTGGCCGCCGGGGGCTGACCCCGGCCGCTCCAGCTCCCGCCGCGGCGCCGGTGGCCGCCCAGGCAAAGAGCGCGACCGGGGCGGCGAAGAAGAAGCCTCAGCTGATCCCGGTGCACGACGCGATCACCGCGCCGGGGCTGCTCACCGAGTCTCTGTCGATGGACGCGTTGGAGAAGATCGCCCGTGGGGTGATCGCCGAACCGGTGCTGCTGGTGAAGCCGAAGGTGAAGCGCCCCGCGCTGGGAGCGGAGCCCGATGCGCAGCACCTGACGGTGGTGGTCGAGCCCGAGGCCTACGCCGCCGCGTACGTGCACTCCAAGCCGGTGAAGGCGACCGACGAGGTGCAGGAGACGACGGTGCTCGACATCGGCGGCTACGCCAACTTCGCCAAGCAGATGGCGACGGTGCCGGAGAAGAAGCCTCGGGTACCGGGCGACCGCACCACCACCGAGCCGGAGATGCCGGCGATCATGCTTCAGCCGCCGTCGGTCGCGCCGCTGGCGCCGCCGCCCCCGAAGCCTGCGCCTCCTCCGGGCGCGGGCGCGAAGCCCTCGATTCCGCGGATCACCGCGCAGAAGATCGAAGAGGACTGGAAGTCGCAGGACCTCAAGTTCCCCGGCGGGGTGTTGCCGCCGCGCGCCCGCCACCAGGAAGAGCTGGGGCCGACCCACCGGGAAGTGCGAGCGGTCGAGCGGGCCCCCGAGCGGGCGTGGGTGATGCCGGCCCCGTCGGCGCGGCCGAGCGCCGAGCGGATCAAGTCCGAAGTGAAGAGCGCGGTCGAGGGCCGGCCACCTTCGGCGCCGCCACCCGAAGTGACGGTGCCGGCGGCGAGCCTCCCCGAAGACGACTTCTCCGACGTGCGCCCGGAGTTGACGCCGCCGCCGTCGAGGCGGCCGATGCTGACGCCGGCGCCGGTGCAGAAAGCCGGCGCGGCGCTGCCGCTGGATCCGCCGCGTCCGTCGGCGCCGCCGATCGGGATGCAGGTCGCTCCGTCGATGGCGCAGGTCGAGGTGCCTCCCGAGCTGCGGCCGTCGTTGGGCGGGATGCCGGCGATCGCCGCCCAGGCGCCCTCCGCGCCGCCGGAACTGGCGGCGGCGTCGATCGTGATCGACGAGCCTCCGCCTTCTGCTCCCCTGGCGCGGCGGATGCCGTCGGCGGCGGCGGCGGTGGTGGTGCCGACGGGAAATCCGGCGGACTGGACGCTGGCGCAGGCGCGGGCGGCACTGAAGATCTCCTCGCAGGAGCGCGACAAGCTGGTGAGCGTCGCCCTCGACTACGGCCGCAGGGCCTTCGAGTTCGTCGGCGCGTTCGCGGTGATGCGCGGCGCGGCGGTCGGCTGGGACGCGCGGGGCGAGGGCGACACCTCGGTGATTCGGCAGATCTCGATTCCCCTCGACGCGGCGAGCGTCTTCCGCACGGTAGCGCTGACCCGCGGCAGCTACGTCGGCCCGCTGCCTCCCGACGCGCTGACCCAGCACTACCTGTCGCTGCTCGGCCGCTCACCGCGCGCCGTCTTCCTCTGGCCGGTGGAGGTCAAGGCCCGGCTGGTGGCGATGATCTACGGCGACAGCGGCGGCAAGCCGGTGAGCCAGCGCAAGCTCAACGACTTCATCCTCTTCTGCCAGGAGCTGCCCTCGGCCTTCGGCGAGCTGATCGTCTTGCGCAAGCAACGCCACGGCACCTCGGCGCCGTTCGCCGAAGCGGGCGCGGTGGAGGCGGCGACGATCGCCGAGGCCACGGCGCCCAACGCCGAGGCCGACTTCGCCCAGGCGGACGCGGAGTGGTTCTCGGGGCTGCTGACGCTGCTCACGGGCCCCGATGCCCGCGAGCGCGCCAACGCGATGACCGAGCTCTCGCGGACCCCCGATTCCTCGGCGCAGGCGCTGGTGCGGGCGTTTCCCGGGCCGACCGCCTGGAGCCGCCTGCCGGTCACCGAGCTGCCCGAGGTGGACGAGCTGGGTCCGATTCCGGGAGCGCTCGCCCGGCTCGGCCGGGCCGGAGCGGTGGCGATCGCTCCGCTGCTCGACGCCGACGACTCGGACACGCGCTACCTCGCGCTGCTGACCGCGGGCTCGTTGAAGTACCCCGAGTTGCTCGACGGCGTGCTCCGCGGCCTGTTCGACATGGAGCCCGACATCTCCTCGGCGGCGCGCGCAGCGGCGACGGCGATGAAGTGGGTCGACGGCTTCCCCGAGGCGATCCGCGCGCTGCGCCAGGAGCTCGCCAGCCGGGACCCGCTGCGCAAGAGCCTCGCCGCGCGCGCGCTGGGAATGCTGCACGACCGCGACGGCATCGAGGGGCTGATCGGCCTCACCGGCTCGGAGGATCAGCTCTGCTCGCAGTCGGCGGCGGAGGCGCTGCGTGAGATCAGCCGCGCCAACCTCGGGCCGAACCCCCGCCAGTGGGCGGCCTGGTACGCGATGGCACGGGGCCGGCGGCGGGTGGAGTGGCTGTGCGACGCGCTCGCCAACGAGGACTTCGATCTGCGGCTCGCCGCGGTCGAGGAGCTGTCCCGGGCGTGGGGCGACAACCTCGGCTTCATCGCCGACGGCGACCCCGCGGCGCGGGACGCGGCGATCGAGACCTGGCGGGCGGCGGTCGCCGCGCGGCCAGACTTCGACCTGTAGCGGTTACGGCTTGGGGTGGGCCGAGAGGAAGTTCCAGACCTCGTTGCCCCAGTTGGCGCTCAAGCCAGGGATGTGTCCGCTCCCCTGCAACGTCCACAGCTGGGCAGCCCCGTTGACGC
>JAYVRT010000451.1:0-5819 GCA_043776025.1 Archangiaceae bacterium
AAGCTGAAGAAGGCGCCGTAGTTTCCGTGGTGGTGCTCCGGCAGCACGCTGTGGTGCAACGCGTGGGTCCGCGGGGTGATGATCCACTTCTCCAGCCGCGGCCACTTCCACTTCAGGTTGGTGTGCATCCAGTTGTTGGAGAGCACCGACGCCACCGCGCCGATCGGCAACCAGAACGGCGGAATCCGCATCGCCGTCGACCAGATCGCCCCGTTCAAATAAACGAGGAGGCTGTGCCAGAAGGTGCCGCGCATTCCGGCGAGCCAGTACATATGCGTCGGCGAATGGTGCCACCGGTGAATCCGCCACAGCGCCCGCGAGTGCATCGCCCGGTGAATCCAGTAGAGGCTGAAGTCGATTCCCAGCCAGGTGACCGGCCCGACGATCCAGAACGGCAGCGCCAGCTCGTAGTCCAGCCAGCCCTTGTTGATCATCGGGTTGAGGATCCCCCCGTAGATGATCCGGCCCAGGGGGATGCTCAGCGCCGTCGCGGCGAACGCGTGGAGAAAGTCGACCACCACCACCGAACGGATTCGCAGCTGCCGCTTCGGAAAGAAGTGCTCGAGCACGACGAATGGAATCGACAGGGCCAGCACCGCCAGGCCCGTCACTCCCAATTGTTTCGAGAACTCCTCGAGCAACGCCATCACGTCTCCAGGGAAAGCCGGCGGAAGAAAGCGGCTTTGGGCGCCGCGCGCAATGGTTGGGTGGCGGCGCGCTCGCGCCGCTACTTCAGCAGCTTCGCCACCGACGCTTCCTGCCGCGCATTCTTGGCGATGCACAGGTCGATGCCCTCGAGCACCTGGTCGAGGTTGTGCGGCATCCCCACGATCTTGCCCGCGCGCGGCGCGAAGAACCCTTCGACCTTCTTCCGGCCCGCGTCGTCGCAGTAGCCCGCGCCGAGGTAGACGAGGTACCGCACCTCTTCGCTCGGCAGCCGGCGGGTCAGCGTGTCCACGTTCGACTCGAGGAACTGCCAGGCGGCGTCGCGGGTGCGGGGATCGTTGGCGGCTCCATAGAGCAGCGTCGCGCTCTCCTTGAGATCGATCATCGACGGCCGCACCAGCTCGAAGTGCCCGCCGAGGCGAGCCGGGTCGCGGACGCTGGAGAGCCCGCGGAGCAGCCGCGCCCGGGTCGGCTGGTCCTTCTCCTCCTTCACCGCCGCGAGCAGGCGATCGTGCACCGTGAGGTCCGGCCCGTCGGCAGCGAGCGCGAGCACCGCGTCCACGAGGTCGGCATGCACCGCCGCGTGGTTGCCAAGCCAGGCCAGCGCCTGCTTCTGGGCCTCGGTCCTCAGCGCCACGTCCTGTCCCGTCAACCCCAGCAGGCGGATCAGCGCGGGGCGGACCACCCGCGTCGCGTCGTCGTCACCGGCCCCGACCTTCATCCCCAGCTTCTTCGCCCGGACGCCGAAGCCCTGCTGGAGCCAAGCCTGGTACTTAGGCCGCTGGGCGTCGGTCACCAGCGCGGCGTCGATCGACTCCGCCAGCCGCGCCGCCTGGGCCCAGACCTCGGGAACATCCTGCTTCATCGCCGCTGGCACGACCCCGAGCGCATCGGAGACATCGAGCTGCCCCGCGGCGGCGAGCGCGCCGAGCGACTCGAGCAGCCCAACCTTCTCCGCGCGAGAGACGGTCTTCGCTTCGAGCACCGCGATCGCTCCCTTCCCCTTGGGCATCACCAGCACCGACTGGTAGTAGCCGTGGAAGCCGTCGTTGGGGAGGACCCACGCCGGGCAGCCCTTCGTCCCGGCGAGCTCCACCGTCGCCTCGTCGCCCGCGAGTAGGGTGCACAGGTGCCCGTCAGGCTTTCCCGCCCAGCGCAGGCACACCGGCACCTGCCAACGGAGCGCGGCGTCCCCTTTGCTTCCCAGCGGGAGGTTGCGCGTCTGGGCCAGCTTCGCCGTCGCCGTCTGGCCGGCGGAGCACTCGACGGTGACCGTCACCTTCGGCGCTCCACCCTGGTCGAGGAAGGTCTTCAACGGCGCGGCGACGTCCTTCCCCGCGGCCTTCGAGAGGGCGGCGAGGAACTCGTCGGCGCTGGCGTTCCCGAACGGATGCGCACCGAGGTGGGCCCGCACGCCGGCCTGAAAGACGTCGGGGCCAAGCCAATGCTCGAAGTTCGAGAGCACCGAGGCGCCCTTGGAGTAGGTGATTTGATCGAAGACGTTGAGGATGTCGTCGTTGCGGGCGATCGGCTGGCGCATCTTCCGCGCGGTGGCCAGCGAGTCGGCCTCGAGCGCGCCCCCCAGCTCGTGGGCCTGCTCGACGGCGAGGTTCCACTCGGGGTGCAGCCCACCGGCGATCTTCCAATCGATCCACTGGGCGAACGACTCGTTGAGCCAGATGTCGTCCCACCACTTCATCGTCACCCAGTCCCCGAACCACATGTGCGACTGCTCGTGGGCGGTGGTGACGACGCAGTCCCGCTGCCGCTGCGAAGTGTCCTCTTCGGGGCGGGAGAGGAGGGTCTGGTGCCCGAAGGTGACGAGGCCGGGGTGTTCCATCGCGCTGAAGACGGTCGGGAAGGCGAGCTCATCGAGCTTGTCGTACGGGTACGGGGTGCCGAAGTACGCCTCGAGCGCCTCGAGGATCTTCCCGCTCTGCGCCGCGGCGAACTTCGCCTGGGCCGACCGGCCCTTGGGGGTGATGATCCGCAGCGGCGTCTTCTTGCTGCCGGCGGTGCCGGCGTCGACGACCTCGAAAGGCCCGGCGGCGAGCGCAACGAGGTAGGTCGGCAGGGGCGCCGTCGGCTTGAAGGTGACCAGCTTGATCCCCGCGCCGAGCTTGCTCTCGGTGTCCATCGGCGCGTTGGAGAAGGCCTGGTCGGTGTTGCGCACCGCGAGCGAGATCTTCCACGGCACCTTGAACTGCGGCTCGTCGAAGCAGGGGAACGCGCGCCGGGCGCCGATCGGCTCGAACTGGCTCACCACGTAGCTGCTGCCGTCGTCGTCGAGCTGGAAGACGCCGGTGGCCTCGGTCCGGGAGAGCAGCGACGAGTACACCAGCCGCACCGAGTATTTTCCCGCGGGCAGCGGCTCAGGCGGAATCACCGCGACGAAGTCGCTGCCGTGCACCTCGGTGCGCGCGCGCGTGGTTTTCCCTCCCCCGATGAACTCCGCCTCGCTGTAGGTCAGTCCGGTGGAGTTGAGCCAGAGCACGTCGAGGTTCGCGGTGGCGTCGAGCTCGATCGTCACGTCTCCGCCGAACGTCTGCTCTCCCGCGACGACAGTGAGGTTGAGCGCGTAGCTCAACGGCGCGACCCCTTCGGGCAGCCGCAGCTGCGGCGCGACGACGTCTCGGGGCGGCGCCGGCTTGGCGACCGGAGGGGGTGGAGTACGGCAGGCAACGACGGTGACGAGCAACGCCAGCGGCAGGAAGCGCATGGCGGCGAAGATTAGGCAGGGACGCTGATGAACTGGGTGCCTTTGATCTGCGGGGCGGCCGAGAGGAACTTCAGCTCGGGGTGCTTCTCTTCGGCGTGCCGCAGCGCCCACTCGTCCTGAAAGAGGACCAGCGGCAGGCCGTCGCGATCCTGCACCGTCTGGCGGTTGCCTTCCCAGTCGAAGGTCTTGGGGTCGAAGTTCTCGCCGACCACCCAGCGCGCCTGAGAGAACGGCAGGCGGTCGATCACGATGTTCGCGCCGTACTCGTGCTCCACCCGGTACTGGAGCACCTCGAACTGCAGGGCTCCGACGACGCCGACGATCGGGTCCTTCATCCCCATCTGCAGCTGCTGAAAGAGCTGAATCGTCCCTTCTTCGCCCAGCTGCTCCAGGCCCTTCTCCATCTGCTTGCGCTTGAGGGGATCCTTGGACCGGACGATCGCGAAGTGCTCGGGGGAGAAGCGGGGCACGCCCTCGAACTCGAAGGTGTCGCCCTCCACCAGGCTGTCGCCGATGCGGTACTGGCCGGGGTCGAACAGTCCGATCACGTCGCCGGGCCAGGCGTCCTCGATCGCGGTTCGTTCCGCGGCCATGAACTGGCTCGGCTTGGCGAGCCGCACCTGCTTGTGCAGCCGCGAGTGGTAGGCCGACATCCCCTTGTCGTACTTGCCCGAGACGACGCGGAGGAAGGCGATCCGATCGCGGTGCGAAGGGTCCATGTTCGCCTGGATCTTGAAGACGAAGCCCGAGAACTTCTCCCGGGTCGGCTCGATGAAGCCCTTGTCGGACATCCGGCCGGCCGGCGGCGGGGTGAGCTCGAGGAAGGCGTCGAGGAACGGGCGGACCCCGAAGTTGGTCATCGCCGAGCCGAAGAACATCGGCGACAGCTGCGCTCCGACGACCTTCTCGCGGGAAAACTCGTCCCCGCCGATGTCGAGCAGCTCGATGTCCTCGTTGAGCTTGGCCAGCTCGGACTCGCTGAGGATCGAGCTGATCTCCGGGCTCGCCAGCGCGACTTCGCGCTCGGTGACCTCGGACTCGCCGTGGTTTCCTTCGGAGGAAAAAACGATCACCGTCTTCTTCCGCCGGTCGTAAACGCCGCGGAACTCGGGGCCGCTGCCGATCGGCCAGTTCATCGGGTAGGCGCGCAGGCCGAGCACCTTCTCCAGCTCGTCCATGATCTCCAACGGCAGGCGGCCGTAGCGATCGAGCTTGTTGCAGAAGGTGAAGATCGGGATGCCGCGCATCCGGCAGACCTTGAAGAGCTTGATCGTCTGCGGCTCGACGCCCTTCGCCGCGTCGATCAACATCACCGCCGCGTCGGCCGCCGCCAGCGTGCGGTAGGTGTCTTCGCTGAAGTCCTGGTGGCCGGGGGTGTCGAGCAGGTTCACCGCGTGGCCGCGGTAGGGAAACTGGAGCACCGAGCTGGTGACCGAGATTCCACGCTCCTTCTCCAGCTCCATCCAGTCGCTGGTCGCGTGGCGCCGGGCCCGGCGGGCCTTGACGCTGCCGGCGAGGTGGATCGCCCCGCCGTACAGCAGCAGCTTCTCGGTGAGCGTCGTCTTCCCCGCATCGGGGTGGCTGATGATCGCGAACGTGCGGCGACGGGCGATCTCTTTGTCGAGCTCGGCGGACATGACGCGCGCGCTCGTAGCACATGGCGCGGCGAACGGGAGGGGGACGGGTAGCTCGGCGCTGCGCCCGGGCCCGGGCCCGACGATCAGCCCCCGTCGCCACCGTCAGTCTTGCCACCGTCCGCCGCTCCGCCGTCCGTCGCTCCACCATCGGAGCCGCCGCCGTCGGTCCCGCGGTCGAAGCCACCGTCGGGCAGCATCACTTCGGCCGGCGTGAACGGCGGCGGGTCGTAGGCCCCGGTGCGCTTGCCAGTGAACCCGGTCTCGATCGTCAGCAGCGCCCCGGCGACGATCGGGCCGAAGGCGCAGCCGCCCGCCCAGCCTTCGACGACCTTGCCCTCGGCGATCCCGCTCGGTGCGGCGCCCTCGGGGATGACCCACTGTTGCACCTCGACCGCGCCGCAGACCGGCCCTCCGTCGGGGTTGTCGCCGCCGTCGACCGACCCAGCATCCGTCCCAGCATCCGGGTCGCACTTCGCGCCGCGAAAGGTTCGGTACTCGATGCGGGTCTGAAACTTCTCTCCTTCGTGGGTGAAGCGGCCTCCAGCCAGCGAAGCGGCGAGGAGGATGCAGCTCTGGTTCCCGCCGCCGCCGGCTCCGAGCCCGACGAGGAACCGGTGCCCTTCGTCGGCGTTGATCAGGCCGGCGACCGCCGCGACGTGAACGCCCGCGTCGGGGTTGTGCACGGTGTCGTTGATGACGACCAGCTTCTGCAGTGCGATCCCCGATGCCTTGAGATCCGGCTGGTCGATCGCCGCCTTCTCCCAAAACACCTCGCTCGGGCACTGCACCTCGCTCTT
>JAYVRT010000452.1:0-22152 GCA_043776025.1 Archangiaceae bacterium
CGTTTGGGAAGGTGGTCTCTGGGACCAGCGTCGCCGAGCTCAATGCCACCTGGCTCTACGGGGGCACAAGGGACTCCTGGCCGGACGAGTCGGCGCGGGATTACCGGGTGGCACGGCTGGTGCCGTGGACGCTCTGGACCCTGGCGCTGGTCTTCGTCGGGCTCGCATTCGCCCGCCGCTGAGGTCAGGCGGCCTTCTCGGGCCACTTGAGCCCGAACATCCCCATTGTGATCTCGTCGCAGGGCACGGGAACCGCCTGCTTCACCTTGGCGATCATCTCGTCGTGGCGCTCGTACTGGTTGGTGATGAACTTGATCTGCTTTCCAGCGCGGGTCTTCACCACCAGGTTGAGGCCGTAGTCGAGGCCACCGAGCTTGGCTCGAGCGAGCGCGGCGCCGGCGCCCCGGGCGACGACCGGAATCTTCAGCAGCCCAAGCCGCGCGACGTCGGCGAACTCGAAGCTGTCGGTGAGCAGGCCTTCCGCCTTCAGCCCGGTCGGGGAGATCGACACCTTGGCCTTGCCGATCCGAAACAGGAAGTAGATGCCGAGCGGCGCGGCGATGACGAGGAGGATGCAGAGCACCGCCGCGACATAGAGCGAGCCCTTCGCGGCCTTGTGAAAAGGAAACTCGACGACGTCGTTCATGGAACCCCCTGGGCGACGAGAAGCGCGGGACTGTAGCGGAGTGACGGACTGTTGCCGCCACGGGTTGTGCTCGGGCACCCCGTCCCCGCGAGCAGGTGAGGCGATCGGATGTAGACACAGCAGGGCATTCCTCTCGATAGTTCCCCTCCGTACTTTCGAACAAGGAGAGCCCGTGGACCTCGAAGCGATGATCAAAGCACCCCTGCGTGACGCAGACTGGGCCAAGAAGTGCCTCCTCATCGGGCTCTTCGCGCTGATCCCGATTGCCGGATTCTTGAACCTGATGGGGTGGATGAAGGACATCTACCGCCGGGTCAAAGCAGGCGACACGACGCTGCCGCCGCCGAGCCTGGACTACATCGGGTCGGGGTGGTCGCTCTTCGTCGCGCTGCTGCCGATCGCCGTCTTCCCGATCTGCATCGCCTTCGCGGGCGCAGGGCTCGCGATCGCGCATCAACCGCGGCTGCTCCCACTGCTGCAGGCGATCAACATCCCGATCAGCCTCTTCTTGAACGTCGTGTTCGTGCCGACGCTGGTCTACCGCCACGTCGTCCATGGCAGCGGCTTCGGCGGCGCGTTCGACTTCGGCGCGATCAAGCGGACCTGGATGACCAACCCCGGCAACTTCCTCACCTTCGCCGTCGTCTACTTCTGCGCGTCGATGATCGGCAGCCTGGGGATGATCGCCTGCTGCGTCGGGATCTTCTTCACCCTGCCGTTCAGCCTCGCGATCCACGCCAACGTCATCAAGGGCTTCGAGGACGTCAGCGGCGGGATCTAGTGCCTCGACCCGGCCTTCGCAGCGATCACCACGCCCGGGTCGAGGCACTAACGCAGCTCGGGGTCGTAGGGCACGCCGAGCGCCGCGGGGGCCGCCGACGCCGAGGGCTTTCGAGCCGCGAGCACCCCGAGCGTGAGCAGGTAAGGCAGCGCGAGGAGCGCGCCCTGCGGCACGACCTCGAGCAGGCCAGGCGCCGAAGAGGCGAGCCCGATTCGCAGCGCGTTGCCGAAGGCGAAGAAGGCGGCCGCGCCCGCAGCGCCCAGCGGGGTCCATCGGCCGAAGACCATCGCCGCGACCGCCATGAACCCCAGGCCCGCCGGCATGTGGTGCTCGAAGCGGTCCAGGGTCGCCGTCGAGAGCGCGGCGCCGCCGAGGCCGGCGAACATCCCCGAGGCGAGCACCGCTCCGAAGCGCAGGGCGTTGACGTTGATCCCCATCGCCGCGACCGCCTGCGGCTTCTCTCCCACCGCGCGCAGCCGCAAGCCGAGGCGAGTACGGGCGACGAAGAAGTGCACCGCGAACGGAAGCACCAGCGCGAGCCACGTCAACGCGGTGTGGCCGCTGAGTGCGCGCAAGATCGGAACTCCGTCGAGCCCGGGCACGCTCCACCGCGTCAGCTGGGTGATCGACGGGGTGCCCGACGGTGAGGAGAAGACCGCCTCGAGCAGGAATGTGCCGAGCGCGAGCATCACCAGGTTGAGCGCCATCCCCGAGACGACTTGATCACTGCGCCAGCGGATGCACAGCAGCGCGTGCAGCGCGGCCACTGCCGCCCCCGCGCCCATGCCCACCAGCACACCGAGCGGCGTCGGCATCGCCAGCGCCGCCACCGCCGCGGCGAAGGCGCCGGCACGCATCATCCCCTCGACGCCGACGTTCACCACGCCGGAGCGCTCGGAGATCGTCGCCCCGAGCGCGGCGAAGATCAGCGCCGGCGCCGCCTCGAGCGTGGAGGAGAGCAGCGCCTCGAGCAGGGAGATCATCCCTTCACCGTCCGGGTGAAGAGCCGTGTCAGCAGCCGTTCCCAGATGAGCTTCCCTGCCACCAGGAGCAGCGCGAGGCCCTGAATCAGCTCGGGAAAGCTCTTGTGGACGCCGAACAGCTGCATCCGCGTGCCGCCGGCGCGCAGGGCCCCGAAGAGCGCGGCGCTGGCGAGCACTCCCAGCGGGTGCCCCTGGCCGATGAGCGCCATCGCGATCCCGTCGAAGCCGTACGGCGCGCCGAGCGTCGCCGGGTACTTGTGCTCGGTGCCGAGCACCAGCACCGCCCCCGCGAGCCCCGCAAGCGCGCCCGCGAGCGCCATCGCCTCGAGCATCCGCCGGCCAACGTTGATCCCCGCCGCCCGCGCCGCCTCGGGCGCCAGGCCCACCGCGCGCAGCTCGTAGCCGTGGCGGGTGCGCCCGAGCCAGACGGTGAGCAGCACCGCCCAGGCGAGCGCGACGAGGAAGCCGAGGTTCAACCGCGAGCTGTCGCCCAGCAGCAGCGGCAGGGTCGCGGTGGACGCCACCTCCGAGGTCCCCGAGACCGAGTTGTCGCCGCTCGCCGAGGCCCGCAGCGGGCCGACCACCAGCCAGTTCTCGACGAGCGCGACGGCGATCCAGTTGAGCATGATCGTGCTGATCACCTCGTGGACCCCGCGCCGGCGTTTGAGCTCGGCGGCGATCAACGCGTAGAGCCCACCGGCGACCGCGGCGGCGAGCAGGCACAGCGGCACGTGCACGATGCCCGGCAGCGACAGCGACGCGCCACACACCGCCGCCGCGAGCGCGCCGACCATCATCTGGCCCTGCGCTCCGATGTTGAACAGCCCGACCCGGAAGGCGACCGCGACCGAGAGGCCGGTGAGCGTCAGCAGCGCCGCCTTCGTCCCCGCCTCGCCCAATGGCCGCAGCAGCACGCCCCCGTCGGCGCCGGAGAAGAACCGCGGCCAGTCGCCGAACGCTCCCCAGAGCATCGCCGCGTAGGACTCGAAGGCGATCCCCAACCCGCCGCGCGTCAGCGCCACCGCGAAGAAGCAGACGAGCAGCGCGGTCAGCACCGAGAGGATCGACGGCAGCGCCCGCCAGCGGCTCACGCGCTCTCCCGCCCCGCGCCGAGCATCCGGCGGCCGAGCTCGAGCTCTTCCACCGCGCCGCGGGCAAACTCCCCGTTGAGGCGGCCCTCGAACATCACCAGCACCCGGTCGGCGAGCGCGAGGACCTCGTCGAGATCGAGCGAGACGAGGAGCACCGCGCACCCCGCGTCGCAGGCGCCCCGCAGCTGGGTCCGCACCGCCTCGACCGCGGCGATGTCGAGGCCGCGCGTCGGCTGCACCACCACCAGCAACTTCGGCAGCGCGTCGAGCTCGCGCCCGACGACGAGCTTCTGCTGGTTGCCGCCCGACAGCTCCGCCATCCGCCTGCGCGGCTCGCGGGGACGGACGTCGAACCCCTCGAGCACCGTCATCGTCCGCGAGCGGCGACCGGCGAAGTCGATGAACGGGCCGTTCGCGAAGGGCGCCGACCGCTGCCGCCCCAGCGCGACGTTCTCCTCGACGGTGAAGTCGCCGACCATCGCCCGCAGGTGCCGGTCTTCGGGGATGTGCGCCACGCCGAGCGCGCGCGCCTGCTTCGGGGTCAGCGCCGGCAGGGGCATCCCGAGGAAGCGGAGTGTGCCCCGGGTCCAGCCGGTGAGCCCGGTGATGACCTCGGCAAGCTCGCGTTGGCCGTTGCCGTCGACGCCGGCGATGCCGACGATCTCACCCGCCCTCACCTGCAGCGTCACTCCGTGGAGCTTCGGGCCGTGCAGGTCCCCAAGCTCGAGCACCACCGTCCCCGGCTCGTTGCGTCGGGCCGCGGCCGACTCGATAAGCCCGGTGCCGATGCGGGCGGCGAGCGCCTCGAGCCGTTCGACGTCGGCGGGGCTGCGCGCCTCGGTGGGGAGCAGCGCGACCGCGGACGGAGCGCGGGTCGCCTCGGTGCCGACCATCAGCGCGGCGAGCGCCTCGGGCGAGGTGTCGTGAGGCTTCAGGTCATCGGCGACCTTCTTTCCCCGGCGCATCACCGCGATCCGGGTGGCGAAGGCGAGCACCTCGCGCAGCTTGTGGGAGATGAGGACCACCGCCTTCCCCGCCTCGGAGAGCGCGCGGGTGACGGCGAAGAGCTCGGTCGCCTCCTGGGGGGTGAGGACGGCGGTCGGCTCGTCGAGGATCAACGTCCCGGCGCCGCGGTGGAGCGCCTTGACGATCTCCACCTTCTGCTGGCTGCCGACGGTGAGGGTGTCCACCCGGGCGCGGGCGTCGAGCGTGAAGCCGAAGCGGGCGCAGGTCTGCTCCACCTCGTGCACCGCGCGCTCGTAGTCGAGCAGACCGCGCCGCACCGGCTCGGCGCCGAGGACCACGTTCTCCGCGACGCTCAAGGTCGGCACGAGCGTGAAGTGCTGCTGCACCATCCCCACGCCGCGCAGCAGCGCCTCGCGGGGGCTCTTGAGCACCACGCTCTGGCCGTCGAACCGCACCGCTCCGGAATCGGGCTGGTAGAGCCCGTAGAGCACGTTCATCAGCGACGACTTGCCGGCGCCGTTCTCGCCGATGAGGCCGAGCCGTTCGCCGGGCGACAGCGCAAGCGAGACGTCGTCGAGCGCCACCGCGCCTCCGAAGCGCTTGGAGATGTTCTCAAGCGAGATCAGATTTTCAGTTCGCGGGAGCGGTGAACTTTTCGAGCTCGGCGAGGTTGCTTGGGACCTTCAGCTGCCCGGCGATGATCTGCGCCTTGAGCGCCGCGACGCGCTCGAGCGCCTTGCCCTTCTGAGGAAAGTCGAGCGTCACCGGCGCCAACGACACCCCGCCCTCCTTCACGCCCATCACCACGTCCTTGGCGGTGAACTTTCCGTCGACGAGGTCCTTGCTCGCTTCCCAGACCGCGAGGTCCACCCGCTTCATCATCGAGGTGAGCATCGCGTCAGGCGCGAGGTGCGATTGGTCCGAGTCGACGCCGATCGCGTACACGGTCTTGCCGGCAGCGCGCGACTCCTTCACCGCCTGGATCGCTCCGAGCCCGTCGCTGCCCGCGGCATGGAAGACGACCTCGGCGCCCTTGGCCAGCAGGTCCTGCGCCACCTGCTTCCCAGCGGCGACATTGTCGAAGCTGCCGGTGTAGGTGACCAGCACCTGGGCTTTGGGGTTGGTGGTCATCACCCCGGCGCGGAAGCCGGCCTCGAACTTCTTGATCAAGGGAATCTCCATCCCCCCGACGAAGCCGAGCTTCTCCTTCGCCACCAGCCCGGCCAGCGCGCCGGCGAGGAAGCTGCCTTCCTCCTCGCGGAAGACGACGGTGCGGACGTTGGGCAGCGAGGAAGGCTGGCCCTTGGCGTCGAGGATCGGCGAGTCGATGAGGAGGAACTTCGCGTTCGGGTTCGCCTTCGCCACCGCCTCGACGGCGTTCTCGAGCATGAAGCCGGTGCCGACCACCAGGTCCGCGCCCTGGTCGACGAGCAGGCCGAGGTTCGGCTGGTAGTCCTCCTGCGCCTTGCTCTGCACCACCAGCGGCTTGACCCCCAGCGACTGCACCCGGGCCTTGAGGTCCTCGGGCACCGTCTTCGCCACCTCGTCGGGGGCGACCGGCTCATAGCTGCCGCCCTTGAAGCGCGCGCCCGCTGCCCAGGTCTCGAGCCCGCGCAGCGCCGAGTCGTTGAACGACTGGTCTCCGCGACCGCCGATGTCGGTGACGAGGCCGACCGTCTTGCTCGCCTTGGCCGCGGGCGGCGTGGCCCCTGGGTCCGGCTTCTTGCAGGCAGTCAGCGCGAGGAGAGCGAGGCACCAGCCGAGGCGGTGGGTCATGGCAAGGCGTTTACTAAGCCTTGCACCGGCGGGTCATTGGTATTCCCTGTGGGCGGTGCCATCCTTTCTCTTCAGAGTCGGCTTCTGGGCCTCTTCGACGGTGAGCTGAACGGAGGTCTCGCTGGCGCACTTGATCTCCTGCTGAGACTCGCCGCCGTTTGGCTCCCAGACCATCACCCGGTAGTCCCCGGCAGGCAGGCCGTCGATCCGAAAGGTCCCGTTGGGTTTCGCGAGCGTGGCGAACGGGTTGTTCGTCACCAGCAGGTCGGCGCGCATCTTCTTGTGAATGTCGCACTGGATCCGCACCGCCCCAGGCTTGCGGAAGACCTTCGCCCCGGTGAAGCCCTTGCGCGTCGGGGGAAAGTCGAACGCCACCTTCTCGGTGTTGGAGAAGACGCTGTGCTCGACTTTGTCGTCGTTGGTGAAGGCGACCTTGTCCCCGATGGTAATCAACAGCACCTTCGGCTCGAACTGGTAGCCCTTCTGCAGCACCTCGTGGGTGCGAGCCGGCAGCTTCGTGGTCATCGGGACGTGGTCGACGTAGACGGCGACGGAGCTGGCGTCGGAGACCTTCTCGCCGTCGCGAAGCAGGGCGACGGTGCCGGTGATCGAGCAAGGTCCGTCATCGGCGGCGAGGAGGCTGGCCACAAGCACTGAGAGGATCATCGGCGTGATCTCCCGTCAGTACTTGACGACCAACGAGGTGGTGAAGACGTCGTCGGGGAAGGAGAGCCGGGCGGTCTCGGTGTTGACCACGTACTCCGCCTTGAGCACGAGGAACCCGGTGACGTCGGCGCGCAGTCCGAAGGTCGCCCGCAGCACGTCGGAGAAGTAGACGTACTCATTGCCGAACCGGTGCGTCGCCGACCGCCAATCAACCCGGGCATAAGGCTGGAGGAAGCTGGTCGCCCGCCAGGCGAGCTGGCCGTAGGCGCCGCGATAGAACAGACAGGCCGCGGTCCCGCACTCCAGCGGCGCGGCCCCCGAGGTGTCCGGCTTTCCGAGCGCGCGCCCGGTGACGAACTCGGCGCTGGCGGAGAAGTCTCCGAGCTCCAGCTCGGCGCCGAACCCGTAGTGCCACTGGAGGACGCTGTCGTCGCTCTGGCGATCCTGCGCGCCGATCGCCCCGGACGCGGAGAGCTCGAGGCCCCGGCCGCCGATCGGGATCCGGTACTGCACCCGGCCGGAGACCGTCTTGAAGGTGTTGAAGTCCGTCTCGTTGTAGAAAGGAAACAGATCGCTCTGCTGGCTGCCGTTGGTGACCGCGAGCCAGACCTCGAGCGTGCGATCGAAGAAGCCCGCCTTCACTTTGAGTCCCAGCGGCCGGCCGCAGGTGTAGCGGCAGATGAGCGAAGGGGTGATGCCGATGCGCGAAGGGGACTCCTGGGTGCGGTACTCGGCGCCGAGCACCGAATCCATCTTCCCCGCGTAGAACGCGAGCCAGATGCGCCGCACCTCGAGCTCGTAGCGAACGTAGGCCACCTTGAGGTCGAAGAAGTCCCCGAGGAAGAGCCCGCGGGCGTCGGTGATGTCGCGGTCCCTTGGGACGAAGTCGACCGACGCGGTGAGGGTCAGGTCATCGTAGAGCGTGGCGAAGAGGCCGAGGTTGACCGCGTTGACGAGGAAGCCCGGGTGGCCGCCGCTGTGAATCGCATCGAAGCGGATCGCCCGCGAGTCGCCGATGTCGGCCGGCTCGCCCCGGGAGTTGATCGCCGTCGAGAGCGGATCCCCCGTCAGGACCCACGCGCCGAGCACCGAGTTGGAGAGCGAGGGCACGCCCTGGTGCCCGAGATCCTTGCGGACCCCGGAGCCGTTGCCCTGGACGGCGAAGAAGCCGAAGTCGAAGTAGCCGGAGAACCGCGCCGACAGCTTCGAGAGGAAGCTCTGGCGGGCCTCGACCCGGGCCAACCGCTCTTGCGTCTCCGCGAGCTGCTCTTGAAGTTGATCGAGCTGATCCTGCAAGCCCGGCACGGGGGCGGTCTCGGCCGGGGCGAACGTCCCTGCGTCGGCGGCACGGGGGCCCCCTTCGTTCACCGCGGTCAACACCAGACAGAGGAGGAGCGCGCTCACTTGCACGCCTCGAAGCGGTGCGCGGTTGCGTTGAAGTCGTTGCGAGGCGCCGGGTCGCAGGTCAGCGCCGGCGGAATCGGGGCCCCGGTGAGCGCCTCGAGGAAGGAGACGAGGTCGGCGCTCTCCGCCTCGCTGAGCCCGAGCGGGACGATGCGTGGATCCTTCGGGCCGGAGAAGCCGACGGTCTCTCCCCCCGAGTTGTAGAACGCCACGACCTCTTGCAGCGTCTTCAACTGCCCCGCGTGCATGTACGGCGGCGACATCGCGACGTTGCGCAGGCTCTTGGTACGGAACACCGGCGTGCCCTGGTCCGCCTTGAGGGTCTTCGGGTCGAACTTCGGCGTCGAGCTGAACTCGCCGACGCTGTTGAAGACGGCCTGGGGGCCGCTCACCAGCAGCCGCTGGCCGGTGACGCGCCCATCGTCGGTGCCCGGCACGTGCTCGCCCCGCTGGCCGAGGCCGATCTGGTGGAACGAGTTGTCGGTGAACGTCGGCCCAAGGTGGCACTCGATGCAGCCGGCGCGGCCGAGGAAGAGATGGAGGCCGCGCTTGGCCGCCGGGCTGAGCGCCGCCTCGTCACCGTGGGCGAAGGCGTCGATGCCCGCGTCGAGGCTGACGAGCCCGGTGATGTACGCCGCCATCGCCTTGTAGCCGTTGGCGGAGATCTGGTTGAGGTAGTGGTTGGTGCCGCCGTCGAGGACGACGGCGCCCCCGTCGCCGAGCTCGAACTCCCCGTCGACCCCCGGCGTCTTTACGAGGCGCTCGAACCCGCCGTCGCCGAACGCCGCGGTGTACTCGGCGCCGTAGCGTGAGGCGATCAGCCGGGCCAGCCGCAGCCGGGTGCCGGCCATCGTCTTGCCCGCCTCGTAGGCCGTCGCGCACTGCATCCACAGCGAGTCCGAGCGGCCATCCCAGGCGTAGAACCGGTAGAACGAAACGTTCACCAGCGACGGCGAGTTGCGCGCGGTGAAGTCGAGGCCGAGTGAGACGTTGTTCGGGCTGGTGCGATCGTCTCCGAAGAACGCCCGCGGCAAGTGGCAGTCGGCGCACGACACCCGGCCCAGCGTCCCGCCGTCGGCCCCGAAGAGCTTGGTGGGCTGGCCGTCGTGCGAGCCGGGCACGAGGTTCCCCGACAGGTCGGGGTCGAAGAACAGCTCCTGGCCGAGGCGCGCGACACCGGCGACGACGAGGTACTCGTTGCCGTCTTGTGAGTCCGCGGGCGCGATCGGCGAGAGCGCCATCCGGCCGATGAAGTCGCGATCCTGCTCGGTGAACCCGTCGGGATCGACCTGGCAGCCCGCGCACAGCGCAAGGCTCGAGATCCAGATCGTGCGAAATGAAAGGCTCCCCACCGCGCGGAGGAACATTTCAACAGGCTGTGGCGATGTCCACAGCGACGTACGTTCGCTGCGCGGGCACACCACTGCCCGGGCTCGGCCGCTTCGATTGCGCTTCATTGAGTCCCCCGCGCTTGATTGCAGCGCGAGGGAACGAAGAGCAATGCCCGTGCCGCACGCGCGAGCCCTAAAGCTCTTCGCGTGCGATCAACGAGTCTCGATGTTTGGCGCGGGGATAGACGACACCTGTGCCGTCACCTCAGCGCTGCTGTGTCGGTTGATGTTTCGGTGAAGGTTGGAGCTCCTTGAAGCAATCGCCCACAAGAGGCAGCGCAGGCGGAGATGGGGTCGAAGAAAGAGCCGAGCGGCGGTGTGGACTTACTTGGTGGCGAGCGCGAGTTCCTGCTCGCTGCCCTCGACGAGCACCATGCCGCGGCGCACCGCTTCGTCGGCCGAAAACGGAAGCACGGTCGAGCGGTCGAAGCGCGCGCCCTCGAGCCGCGTCTGCTTCAGCTCGGCGCCCTTGAAGGCCTGGGCGAACTTCGCGCCCCGCAGGTCGGCGCCGCGCAGGTCCGTCTTGAAGAGGTAGGCGCCGGCGACGTTCGCGTTGCGGAGGTCGGCGTTGCGCAGGTCGGCACGGCCCAGCTGGCAGCGGAAGAGGTTCGCGCCCTGAAGGTCGGCGCCCTGGAGGTCGGCCTCGAACAGGTACGCGTGGGTGAGGTCCTTCGACTGCGCCATCGCCGGAGCGGAGACAACCATCAGCGCGAGGAGGATCGTTTTCATGACCAGGCCCTAGAGCACCGGTCATGCCAGCCGCCTCCACGGCGCGACCGGCTGCGAAATCAGTGGCTTGCCGCCGGGCGCTTGGGTGACACAGCTGGCACAGCCGTGTCGGGTGTCGACTCGGCGACGCCGAGCTCGAGCAGGCGGCCGCGCAGCGGGTTCAGTTCGGCCGCGGGGCGATGGAGGCGCTTCTTCAGCTCCAGCAGGTTGTTGAGCTCCCGTCCCTGGACCTCGTCGGGAGCAGCGGCCTGCTCGAACAGCTCGACCGCCCGAGCCAGGTGCGTCTCCGAGGCCTCGAGCTCGCCCGCCTGCTCGAGCGCGTCGGCCATCGCGGCGTGGGTGTTGGCGAGGTCCTGCTCGGCGTCGGGGAACTTGCCGCGAATCTTCAGCGCCGCCTCGAACTGGTCGATCGCGGCCTGCAGCTCGCTGGCCTCGGTCAGCTTCACCCCGAGGTTGACCCGGGCGCGTGCAGTCTCCGGGTGGTCCGGCCCGAAGATGAGCGCGCGGTCGCGCAGGACCTCGCCGAGCAGCGCGACCCCGGCGTCCGATGGGCTGGAGTTGCCGAGGTTGGTCTTCGACTTGAGCAGCAGGGGGTGGTCCTCCTTCAGCCCGGCACGGCGCAGCTCGGCGAGTGAGTGCTCGAAGTCCGATTCGCCCGCGCGCACGTTCTGCGGATCGAGCTTCGTCTCGAGGGTGCCCTTGGCGTTGTAGCGGGCCGCGACGAGCATCGGCGGGTTGTCGAGCCGCTCGAGGATCGCGCTCGCCTGGGCGTCGGCCTCGCGCGCCTGGACGCGCGTCTGCCTCGACTCGGCGTAGACGCGCACGAGCGCGATCCACGCCTGGGCGCGGACCTCGTCGTCGCCGACCACCTCGGCAGCGAGGGTCGCTTCCCGGAGCGTCTCGGTCGCGTCCTCGAGGCTGTGCTGCTCGCTGTAGAGTTCGCCTTCGAGCAACAGCGCCTCGGCCTCGACCATGCGGGCGCCCTTCTTGCGGGCGAGCTCTACGACAGTCTTCGCCTCCTCGATGCCGTCGACGTACTTGCCGGCAGTGCGGCGCACCCGGGCCCGTGCGAGGCCGCTGCGAATCGCCTCGTCGACGTCCGAGGCGAGGTGCGGCGCCTGCGAGCGCCCGGGTCGGACGAGGTGGCACAGCGAAGCAGGGCTGACCTCGATGATGATCGTGTTGAGCGCACCTTCAACGACCGTCGGGTCGGGCTGCTCGAAGAGGTCACTCAACCCCTGAAGCGTCTTGCGGCGATCTTCGAGGCACCCCAGCCAGCGGGTCCGCTCCTCGGGGTCTGCCTGCACGGCGCAGGCAGCGTGGGAGCTCTTGCTCCACTCGCCGATCTCCGGGCTGAGCCGGTCTCTCACCGCGCGGCCCCAGATGTCGGCGCCCTCGCCGCTGCCGAACGCCTTCTGGATCGCCGCCTGCCGCTCGGGGCTCCACAGCTTGCCCAGCTCGCCATCGGCGCGCTCGACGCACTCGCGCTGGGTCCGCTGCTCACTCGTCTCGCGGTGAGAGAAGAAGTACGCGAGCGTCACCAGCGCTCCGACGAGCAGCACCCCGGCGGCGCGGGTGAGAAAGTCCTGCCGCGCGCGCGCGGGGTCGGCCCGCAACGCGTCGAGCAGCGACCGCATCGAGTTGAAGCGCTCAGCGGGCTTCTCGCTCAGGCCCTTGAGCACCACCCGGCGCAGCCACGCGGGGACCTTCGAGCCGGCGGGCGCGGGCGGCACCGGTGGCAGCGGCTTCGTCAGGTCGGTCTGCTTCACAAACGGAAGCTCGCCATACAGGCCTAGGTGGAGCGCGGCGCAGAAGCTGAACTGATCGCTGCGGCCGTTCACCACCCCGCCCCGCGCCTGCTCCGGTGCGAGGAAGCCGACGGTGCCGGCGATGCTGCCTCCGCTGGGGACCGCGGCCGGCACCTCTCCCTCGCGGGCCAGCCCGAAGTCGGTGACGCGCGGCACGCGGCCGGCGTCGAGCAGCACGTTGTCCGGCTTGAAGTCGCGGTGCACCAGCGCCTGCTCGTGGGCGGCCGCCAGCCCTTCGCCGGCGTGAATGAAGCAGCCGAGCACCTCGCGCCAGGGTGGCCCGCTCTTGAGCCAGTCGCCCAGCGTCCCACCGTTGACGTACTCCATCGCGATGAAGACCTGGCCGAGGAAGTCGCCCACCCCGTAGACGGTGACGACGTTCGGGTGCGAGAGCCGCGCGTGCTTCTTCGCCTCGCCGAGCAGCGAGGTGCTCGGGCCGGTGGCCAGCCCGCGGTCGGGACGCAGCAGCTTGATCGCCACCTCGCGCCCGAGCACCGGGTCGTACGCCTTGTAGACGACGCCCATCCCTCCGGAGCCGAGCCGCTCGAGGACGACGTAGGTGCCGACCATCTGGCCGCGGACCAGCACCGTCGCGGGCATCCGCCGCTGCTCGGCCGAGCTCGAGTCCGACCCGGGGGCTGTCCCACTGCCAGTGCTCAAGAACTTCTCCTCCCGCCCACGCCCCAGCGTGCATCGGCCGGTGCGGCGGCGCCAGTTGCTCTGCCACCTCCGTGCCGAACCGAAGACGCGCCAAGGCCCCGAGGTTGCACACCGCGGGTGACACACCAGCGGGAGCGGCGCTAGACGGGGTGTCACCGATGACGAGCACTCAAAGCGAGAGTCATTACGAGTCGGGGGAATCGGAGCGTCCGGTGCCGGGCGCGCTGCTGATCTTCTCCGGTCACGCCGCCCAGCTGCGCACGGTGGTGATCCCCGAGAAGACGACGGTCGTGCTCGGACGCAACGACATCGGGGGCGTGCCGCTGCCGGACGCGCGCGTCTCCAGTCGGCACTGCGAGCTCGGGTACGACGGCCACCGCTTCACCGTCGTCGACCTCAACAGCAACAACGGCACCTGGGTCGACGGGGTGAAGATCGAAGCCACCACCCAGGCGCTGGCGGGGAGCGTGCTCCGCCTCGCCCATTCCGTCTTTCTCCTCTGCGCCGATCTGCGGCCGTTTCTCGCCGCGACGGTGGAGACGGGGAAGCGGGTGATCGGCCCCGCGTACCGCGCGGTGCTCGATCGCATCGCCGTCGCCGGGCGTGGCGGCTTCTCGCTGTTGATCACCGGCGACAACGGCACCGGCAAGGAGTGGGCGGCGCACGTCTTCCACGAAGCGGCGGAGCGGCCGGGGCCGTTCGTCCCGGTCAACTGCGCGGCGGTTCCGCACACCCTCGCCGAGAGCCAGTTCTTCGGCGCGGTGAAGGGCGCCCACAGCACCGCCACCTCCGACACCACCGGCTTCGTCCAGGCAGCCGACGGCGGCGTCCTCTTCCTTGACGAGCTGGGCGAGCTCGACCCGAAGGTGCAGGCCAGCCTGCTGCGGGTGGTGCAGGAGAAGGTGGTGACGCGGGTGGGAGAGACCAGCTCGAGGCCGGTGAAGCTGCGCCTGTGCTCCGCCACCAACCGCGACCTCGGAGCGGCGATCAAAGACGGCGCCTTCCGCCAGGACCTCTACTACCGCCTCGCCGAGCGAATCGAACGGCTGCCGACGCTCGCCGAGCGCCGGGAGGAGATCCCCTGGCTCCTGTGCCATGCGCTGGGGGAGCAGCCGGTGCACGCGACGCTGGTCGAGCGCGCGCTGCTGCGCCCGTGGCCCGGCAACGTGCGGGAGTTGGTGAGCCAGGCGAAGCAGGCGGGCGAGGCGGCGAAGGGCACCGCGGTGCGGGGCGAGCACCTCGCCGCCACCGCGGGGATGCCGACCGGCAGCGGTCCTGCCCAAAAGCCGCGCTCGCTGGTGGAGACGCTGCCCGCGAGCCCGGGCGCGCCGCCGGCGGTGAGCAAGGAAGACCTCGTCCAGGCGCTCGCGGACAACAAGGGCGTCATCGCCGCCACCGCGCGGGCGCTGGGGATGCACCGCACCCAGCTGTACCGGCTGATGAAGCGCCACGGGCTCGACGACGGCCAGCCAGCGCCGGCCGAGGGCGAGTAACCGTCAGCGGCGGGCGCGGCGGGCCGCTTCCTCTTCGGCCTTCAGCGCGGCCTTCTCCTCTCGCGCGCCCTGCGCGGCCAGCTCATCGGCGCGCTCGTTGCCAGCGTTTCCGTTGTGGGCGCGAACCCACTGCCAGCGGACCACGAGCTTCTTGCTGGCGAGCGACGCGTCGATCTGCTGCACGCTCTGCACGACCGGCGGGTCCACCTTGGCGAACGCGCGCGCCCGCCAGGTCGGCAGGTTCTTCTCGAGGTTCTCGATCAGCGACTGGTTGTCGGAGAAGACGATCGCGCTGGCGCCCTGGGGCAGCGCGGCCAGGGCCTCGGCCACCGCGCGGTACTCCATCACCTTGGCCAGCGTCTTCCGAGCCTTGCCGTAACCCTCGAGCGCGGGACCGGCGGGCGGCCGGATGCAGAAGCCCCAGCCCCCGGGGGCGCCTTCCCCCGCCTTGCACGAGCCGTCGGTGTAGCAGAGGTACTCCTCGCGGCCGCTCACCGGTCGGCGACGAAGCCCTCGGCGAGCTGGTCTTTCACCAGCTTCGACACCTCGGCGTCGGGCACCTTCGACTCGCGCTTGCGGATAACGGGAGGATCGTTCGGGTCGTCGGCCGCGCCGATGCGGAGCTCGAACCCGGTGACGCCGGTGCGCACCGCCCACTTGCGCCCGTCGGGGTGGGTGAAGCCGCGCCACGCCGCGGTGCGGAAGAACATGCTCGGGTGCTCGCGGACGAACAGGTCGGCGGCGGCAGCGAAGGCGGCGGTGGAGGCCGAGGCCTGGAACTGCGCGTCGAAGCCGTGGAACACGTCCCACTCGGCGCGGGTGGCTCCCGGCTTCTTCAGCTTGTCGAGCTTCGGTTGCCGGTCGACCTTGTCACGCGGGTAGAGCTTGCCGAACTTCGCCATCGCCAGCCGCAGCGCCTCGGCGGCCGGCCCCATCTTCATCATCGCCAGCCCGCGCATCGCTTCGGGCGCGAGCATCCCGCAGGGGTTGGTGAAGAACTGCTGAAAGCCGCCGGCGTTGACCTCGGACTGGAGCCAGTGGGCGGCGAAGAGCAGGCCCTGGTCTTCGTGGACCTGGTCGAGCTGGATGAGGAACGTCTCCGAGCCGTCGTTGAAGCTGAGCTTCTTCCAGACGGGTTGGATGACGCTCCAGTAGAGCTCGCCGGGCTTCATCGCGGCGATCGCCGCGGCGTCGGGTTCGAGGGGCCGAGTGTCCATGGCGCCCGAACCTATCGAGTGCGCGGGGAGTGGTCACCCGATCTCGGCTTGGCGTGCGCTACCTGGGCGGAACTGGCCGGCGGTTGAGCTCGACCGTCGACTCAGCGAGCGCGAGCAATGAGAGGACCGCGCCGAGGTGCTGGTCGAACAGGGGCCAATCGGCGTCACTCTTCACCTGCGAGATGCACCCGCGCACCAGGTCCGCGGCGGCGGCGGGAGCGCCGGCTGCGACGCGGTGGGCCTTCGCGGCGGTCGCGACGACCGGATCGAACGCGCTGGCAGAAACCCCTGCCGCACGCAGTTGTTCCACGGCAGCCATGGCCCAGACCGAGGTGAGCTCGGGGCGCGCGAGGCCCTTCGCATCGCGGTAGCCCCCGGCGAGGTAGCGCTGCGGGGTCAACGTCAACAGCTCGGCGCGCGTGCTCATGACGGCACCACCGGAGGAGTGACCGGCGCGGGCGTGACCGGCGCGGGCGTCACCGTCGTCGGGACGACCGGCGCAGGTGCGGGAACGACCGGCTGAACAGGCTTCGCCGGAGCCGGGCTCGCCAGGTGATAGCCACCCAGCACCTGGAACTCGCCCATCGGGGCCTGGCCTGCGACGAACTCCGAGCGCTTGACCCACATCGTGTCACCGACCCACGGGTCGTGAATCAGGAAGCGTTGGTCCGGCCCGGTGCCCTGCACCTCGAGGGCGATCATCGCGTGACACTTTGTTGCCCACTGAACTCCGACCAACAGCGGGGTCGGGATGCCTTTGTTGAGCTGCGAGGCGATCGCGTCGAGCGCGGTGTCGACGGTGAGATCCGGCCGGTGGTCGAGCTCGACGGTCGCATACACGAACCCAGTCTGCGCCGCGCGCGCGTCATAGACCTCATACAAGCGGTCCCAGTTCACGCCCTGTCCCCACCCGGATCCTCGCGACGTCGCTAGCCCGCCGGCGGCCTCGAGCACCACCTTCTGTTCCTCAGCGAGCTTCGGGTTGAGCTTGAAGGCGTCGGCCTCGTCGGCGACGTGGATGTCGCTGTTCTCGGTGCGCACCTGCAGCGCGTAGATCGGATCCACTTCGCCGCGCAGCGCCTGCCCGGTGGTCGCGACGCAGGACGAGTGGTGCTGCTGCTTCACCCCGGTCTGATTCCCGTCGTCGGTGATCGGGTCCGCGAGGTTGAGCGTCGAGAGCAGCTTCGCGCCATCCCAGCCGTGGATCGCCGCCTCGAAGGGTTCGATCTCATCGACGGTGTACCCGGCGCCGAGCGCTTTGAACAAGAACGCGCGCTCGAGCGGCGAGGCGGCGGCGTCCGCGAGCGCCTTGAAGTGGGCGGCGTCCGGAGCCGACAACGCTTCGAGCTCGGTCACCGCGCGCAGCGCCTGTGCTTCACCCATCACCCCGACGCGTGCCGCGGAAGAAGCGAGCAGGAGCTGGTCCGACTTCGAAAGCGCTGAAGCGGTCACCGCCGCCGAGAGTTGATCGAATGTCTCGAGGCCCTCGGCCGCCTGGCTGCCGGCGAGCCCGTCGCGGGAATTGGGAACGCTGAAGGTGTCCCAGGAAACCACCGCGGGGCTGGGCCCTGGCGCAGCGGGGACCACCGGAGCGGGGACCACCGGCGGCGACACGAGATTGCCGAGCACCGTCGCCAAGCGGGTGGCCGCGGCTGGGTCGAACCGGTCCTTGTAGGTGTCGGCGAGCACCCGAAGCGCCGCCGCCTCCTCGGCCGAGACGACTCCATCGTCGTTGACCGCTGCCTCGAACGCGGCGACGTCGTCGCGGGTGATGGCCGGCCGCGCGAGCGCCGTCGCAAGAGCAGCGTCGAGTTTTCCGACGGTCATGGCCGCTTTCGTAGCACGAGATGCCTCAGCGGCGCCATGACTCGAGCGCCTTCAGGCGCGCTTCGAGCTTCCGGTTTTCCGACTCGAGTTCGCGAAGTCGCGCGCTCAGCGCCTTGATCGTGGTCAACTCGACGCCGTGGGCGTCGATTGGGTCGTACGTCTCGGCGCCGACGCCCAAGCCAAACGCGGCGTGAAAGTCCTGCGCCATCGGGCCCAGGTGCCGGACGCTGGCGCTGTCGGTCTTGTAGGACCAGGTGGAGATCGGCATCTGCGAGACCGCCTCGAGGACCGCGGCTTCGTCGGCGGGGACGATCTGCCGCTTGAGGTTCCGGTCGCTCACGCACAGCGGCGCGCAGCCTTGAGGACAGGTGGTGTCCGTCGCCGTCGGCGTGAAGCAGGTCGGTGGCCCGCTCACCGGCCCTTCGACTTTGCAGCACAGCTGTCCGGCGCTGCAGCAGCTCGAACCGCAGCACGAGGTCGCACCGCAGCTGCCGCCGTCGAGATCGCAGGGAATCGGCCGACAGGTTCCGTCGCAGTAGGGAGTCGAGCCGGTGCAGTGGGTTCCGCACGCTCCGCAGTTCTGCGGGTTGTTCTGAAGGTTCACGCAGACGCCGCCACAACAGGTCCTGGAGCTTCCGCACGCAGGGCTACAGGCCGCCGAGCCACCCCCGCCGCCAGATCCGCCACTTCCGCCTGACCCGCCGCCGCCTCCGCCGGAGCCGCCATCGAGTTCACTGACCGGGACCGCGCAAGCTCCGAGCACCGCCAGCAGACCGGCGACCAACAACCCTCTTGAACCCATGATGTGCTCCCTCGGCCCCGCAGCCCGCGACGTTACCAGCGACGAGACCGCCTTGCACCGCCGTCACCGGTCCGGGAACCGCAGCGTCGCCACCCAGCGCCGCCAGGCATTTCGCGGCGATTTTCGACGGAGATCCGAGGTCCGAAATGGCCAGCCGCCTACACCTTCCGTCCGGACTCGACCATGTTGTTGATTGCGCAGTTGGCGATCGAGCGCAACTGCACCCTGGTCACTGCTGATTCCGACTTTCAATCGATCGCCCGCTGCGCTCGGCTGAGGATTGCCCCCTGGTCGACCTGAGTCCGTGCAGCGAATCGACGTGCGGTGAAACGTGTCGCCCTCCCGCGTGTGGGCTACCTTCGAAAGTCCCCAATGCGTCCCTACGAGTTGATCAAAGCCAAGCGCGACGGCCGGTCGATGTCGCCCGCGGACATCCGCGCCTTCCTCGACGGCTACACCCAGGGGACGGTGCCCGACTACCAGATGGCCGCGATGTGCATGGCGGTGTTCTTCAAGGGGATGTCACCCGAGGAGCTGGGTGCGTGGACGAAGGCGATGCTCGACTCGGGAGAGATCCTCGACCTCTCCGACACGCCGGGGATCAAGGTCGACAAGCACTCCACCGGCGGCGTCGGCGACAAGGTCTCGCTCTCGCTCGCTCCGCTGGCCGCCGTCTGCGGCGTACCGGTGCCGATGATCTCCGGTCGCGGCCTGGGCCACACCGGCGGGACGCTGGACAAGCTCGAGTCGATCCCCGGGTTCAAGGTCGACCTCTCGGTCGCCGAGTACCGGCGGCTGGTGCGCGAGGTCGGCGCCTGCCTCATCGGCCAGACGGCGACGCTCGCCCCCGCCGACAAGAAGCTCTACGCGCTGCGCGACGTCACCGCGACAGTGGACTGCATCCCGCTGATCGCTTCGTCGATCATGAGCAAGAAGATGGCCGAGGGCATCGACGCCCTGGTGCTGGACGTCAAGGTCGGCAGCGGGGCGTTCATGAAGAGCCTCGAGGACGCACGCACCCTGGCGAAGACGATGATCGCCATCGGCGAGCAGATGGGAAAGAAGGTCACCGCCCTGCTGACTGATATGGATCAACCGCTCGGTCGCGCGGTCGGCAACGCGCTCGAGGTGATCGAAGCGGTGCAGATGCTCCGGGGCCAGGCGCCCGAGGACTACACCGAGGTGACACTCGCCCTCACCGCCCCGATGCTGGTGCTCGGCGGCAAGGCGAAGGACGACGCCGAGGCGCGCAAGAAGCTGCTGGCGGTGATCGCCGACGGCTCGGCGGAGAAGAAGCTGCACCAGTTGGTAAAGGCGCAAGGTGGTGACCCGGCCGCGATCGCCGACCTGACGAGGCTGCCCCGGGCGCGCGCGACCGCGGCGGTGGCCTCTCCTTCCGGCGGCTACGTCACCGGCATCGACTCCGAGGCGATCGGCCTGGCGGCGATGGCGCTCGGCGCGGGCCGGGAGAAGTCGAGCGACACCATCGACCCGGCGGTCGGCTTCATCTTGGAGAAGAAGGTCGGCGACCCGGTGAAGGCCGGTCAGGCGCTGGTCACGGTGCACTACAACTCTGACGCGCGCCTGGCCGACGCGCAGGCCCGGGTGCTGAAGGCCTACCGGTTCGGCGACGCGCCCCCGAAGAAGCGCCCGCTGATTGTCGAACGACTTGGGTGACCCATGACTGACCCCTCGCACCTCGGACCTCCCGTCGCAGAGGAACCCTCGGTACGCCCGCGCGGACCCGGAACGCTCCCGCCGCTGCTCTCGCCGCCGATGCCGTCGATTCGTGACGTCGACGCACCGCTGCCGCCGTCGCTGCAGGTCGAGGGTGACCGCTACAAGTTTCGCAGCCAGCTGGGCCAGGGCGGCATGGGAGAGGTGCGCCTGTGCGAGGACCAGCGCATCGGCCGCGAGGTCGCCTTCAAGGTGATGCGCTCGGCCAACCCGTCGCCCGAGGCGATCCCCCGCTTCGTCCGCGAGGCGCGGGTGCAGGGCCAGCTCGAGCACCCGGCGGTGGTTCCGGTCTACGACCTCGGCGTCGACGACAAAGGGCGGCCCTGGTTCAGCATGAAGCGGATCCGCGGGGTCTCCTTCGAGGACATCTTCACCGCGCTCCGCAAAGGGCAGCCGGAGTTCGTCACCCGCTTCAACCGCCGGCGTCTGTTGTCGGCGTTCAGCTCGGTGTGCCTCGCGGTGGATTACGCGCACTCGCGCGGCGTGCTCCACCGTGACCTCAAGCCCGCGAACATCATGGTCGGCGACTTCGGCGAGGTGCACCTGCTCGACTGGGGGCTGGCCCGGGTGCACGGCGCCTCCGAGCTGCCGGTGGCGCGCACCCTCGAGGCCCAGGCGCTGAGCCACACCCTCAACGGCGAGCTGATGGGCAGCCCCGGCTACATGTCACCGGAGCAAGCGCGCGGCGAGCACGCCACCCTCACCGCCTCGAGCGACGTCTACTCGCTGGGGGCGATCCTCTTCGAGCTGCTGACGATGACGCCGCTCGTCTCCGGAGAGATGATCGACCGGATCCACCAGACGCTCAAGGGCACCGAGCGCCGCGCTTCGGTGCGCTCGCCGTTCTCCGACGTGCCGCCGGAGCTGGAGAACATCGTGCTGCGGGCCACCGCGCTCGAGGCGAAGGACCGCTTCAGCACCGCGCGGGAGATCGCCGACGCGATCGAGGTCTACCTCGACGGAGACCGCGACCTCGCCCGGCGTGCCCAGCTTGCCGCGGAGTTGGTGGAGAGCGCGAAGCCCCTGCTCCACTCGAAGGACATCGAGAGCCGGGTGAAGGCCGTGGCGGCGCTGGTGCGGGCCGTCGCGCTCAATCCGGTCGACCCGGACCCGGCGAAGTTGCTCGCGGCTGCGCTCTCCGAGGCGCCGGCCGAGTTGCCGCAGGAGCTCGAAGCCAAGGTGCGGCGGGGCGAGTCGTTCATCCGCGCCACCGGCGGCCGGCTGGCCAGCCTGCGCTACGCCTTCTGGCTGGTGTGGGGGATCCCGGTGATCCTGATGGGCATCCGCAGCTGGCCGGTGATGATCGCGATGATCGTTGCCGCGTCGACGACCTCTTTGCTGTCGTGGTGGCTGGCGCGTCGTCCGGAGCTCGGCCCCTGGGGCGGGGCGATCGTCTTCGCCGCGTCGTCGCTGACCCTGCTGCTGCTGAGCGCACCGATGGGGCCGTTGATCATGCTGCCCTCGGTGGTTGCGACCAACACTGTCTACTTCAGCGCCTTCTTCAAGCGGCGCTGGCTGATTCTCGGAGGGCTGTCGCCGATTCTGATCGCCTGGGGTGGGGAGAAGCTCGGCCTGGTGCCGCCGTCGATCCTCTACGACGGCCTGACGGTGACGATGGTGCCGCGGCTGATGAACCTGCCGGCTGGGCTGTCGGAGCTGATGCTCATCGGCACGGCGATCGCCAGCGTCGTGGTGCCGGCGCTGATGATCAACCGCATCCGCACGGCGCTCGAGACCAAGGAACGGCAGCTGTACCTCCATTCGTGGCTGCTCAAGCGGGTCTCCACCCAGTAGCGCTGGCCTGACGCAGGCCCGGTCTTGACCTCGGCGGCCAACGGGCGTGATCTCCCCGCCCGAGGGTTCCCCCATGTCGACTGCCGTCACCGTCTTACCCGTCGTGCCCCGTGCAAGGATTCAACAGGTGTTCGAGAAGCAGCGCGAGACCGCGCTGCGGCTGCGGACCTCGACCGCCTCCGAGCGGATCGCGAAGATCACGAAGCTGCGGGACGCGGTGCTGGGCAACGCCGAAGCCTGGTACGCGGCCGGGCACGCCGACTTCAAGAAGCCGAAGGGCGAGATGGACCTCGCGGAGATCCTTCCGATCGCGATTGAGGCCAACGACGCCATCGCCAACCTTCGCGGCTGGATGAAGCCCCTGAAGGTGTGGCCGACGCT
>JAYVRT010000453.1:0-1816 GCA_043776025.1 Archangiaceae bacterium
GGTACCCGAAGACGCGCGGCCAGGGGTTGGGGCGCTTGAGCGCGTAGATCAAGGCGCCGAGCGAATAGAGCACTCCGCCCGCCGCCATCCAGAGCACCACCGCGGTGCCGGCCACGTGCTGCAGCGGCCCGGTGTAGAGCACCGCGAGCCAACCCATTCCCACCGCGAGCACCGCCACCAGCCACTTCGGCGCGGTGACCCAGAACAACGCCCGC
The DNA here is from genome assembly GCA_043776025.1 of Archangiaceae bacterium. Classification (GTDB taxonomy): domain Bacteria; phylum Myxococcota; class Myxococcia; order Myxococcales; family Myxococcaceae; genus JAYVRT01. The sequence continues at coordinate 216 of JAYVRT010000453.1, forward strand.
GCCACCCCGAGCGTCGCTCCCGCCCAGGCGACGGTGAGCATCCGCGCCTGGTCCACCGCGCCGAGCGCGAGCGCCAGCGGGGTGTACGTGCCAGCGATGAGGACGAAGATCGCCGAGTGGTCCAACCGCCGCATCCGCTGTCGGGCGCGCACCGACCAGGTGACCCGGTGGTAGAGCGCGCTGGTGCCGAGCAGCGCCGCGAGGCTGACCGCGTAGACGACGCAGGCGATCTTCGCGCGCGCTCCCGAGGCGACCAGCACCAACACCGCGCCGGAGATCAACGAGAGGAAGAAGCCGACCTGGTGAAACACCCCGCGCAGCTTCGGCTTGACCGCCTCGGAGCCGGTCAACTCCACGGCAGTCACGCGCCTTCGAACTTCACCTTCGCCTTCGACATCACGTGCTCGACCGCGAGCAGGTGCCAGCCGGTCTGGAACATCTGCTCGGTGAGCTCGGGCGACTCGCGCAGGCCTTCCTTCACCTGCGCCGGGGTGAGGCCGAAGCCCTCTCCGGCCGCCTTCGCCATCTCTTCCAGCTTCGCCGGCGTCAGCTCGAGCTTCTCTGCTTCGGCGACCGCGCGGAGCACCAGGGCGATCTTCAACCGGCGCTCGGCATCGGCGCGGGTCATCGGATCCTCGAGCCAGCCCTGCATCGCCTCGCGCTGCTCAGCGGCCTCGAAGCCGCGGCTGATCAGCGCCTTGCTCTCGAGCGCCAGCCACCGCCTGCGAATCTCTTCGTCCACCAGCTTCGGGGAGAGGGTGACGTCCGCCCGGGCAACGAGCGCGTCGAGCACCAGGTTCTCGCCCTCGAGGGTGAGGGTGTCGGCGAGCCGGTCTTCGAGCTCCTCTCGAATCGAGTCAAACACCTCGTCGAGGTTCTTCCCCCGCTTGAGCGCCTTGAGGAACGCCGGGGCCTCGTCATCCGGCATCGTCACTTCCTTCGCGGCGCGAAGGTCGACGAGGAACCGGGCCGGCTTGTTCCGCATCCACTCCACCGGGTAGTTGGCCGGCAGGGTGAGGTTGATCTCGATCGCGTCGCCCACCGACTCACCCGCGAGCGCCTCGGCGAAGCCGGGCAACGCTTCCTGGGGCGCGAGCTCGAGCCAGAGCCCGAAGCGGGCGGAGAAGGGGATCAGCTTCCCGCTGCAGTAGCCGAGGGTGTCGATCTGCACCTCGTCGCCCAGCTGCACCGCTTCCTTCGCGGCCCGGTCGCGCTGCTTACCGTGCTCGCGCTTGAGCTCGTGAAAGCGGCGAATCAGGTCGTCCTGGGTGAGGTCGGCCGGCTTGGGGACGGTGACCCCGATGCCTTCGATCGACGGCGCCTTGACGGTGGGCAGATCCACCGGCCCCTTGGAGTCGGCGATCGGGCTCATCTTCAGCAGGTACGGAAGGCTCGACTCGGACGACGGCTTCTTGCCTTTGGTCACGGTGTCTCCAGGGACGAAGCCCGCCGCGCCAAAGTCCCAAACGGGGTTGAAACGGCGGGTGCTCACCGCCGACTCCTACCGCGATCGCCTGGGGGAATGCTTCAGAATCAGAAGAATGAACCGATGAAGCCCGAGACCACCGAGACCGCCGCGCCGACCTGGCTGACGATTGGGA
>JAYVRT010000454.1:0-5813 GCA_043776025.1 Archangiaceae bacterium
CCGCAACGAGCCGCTGCTGAAGAAGGGCATCACCAGCGAGCTGGGCAACATCTCCCCGGTGATTGTGGTCCCCGGCGGCTGGGACGAGGGCAGCCTCGACTTCCAGGCGGGGAACATCGCCGGGCAGGTCTGCAACAACGCCTCGTTCAACTGCAACTCGGCGAAGCTGCTCGTCACCAGCAAAGGCTGGAGCAGCCGCGCCCACCTGCTCGAGTTGATCGAGCAGAAGCTGGCGAAGGGCAAGGTCCGCACCGCCTACTACCCGGGCGCGGAGCAGCGGTGGAAGCAGTTCACCGACGGCCGCGCGAACGTGAAGCTGGTCGGCGAGGCGAAGCCGGGCCAGCTGCCATTCGCGGTGATCAAAGACATCAACCATGAAGACTCTGCCGACCGCGTGTGGACCCAGGAGCCGTGGTGCACCGTGCTCTCCGAGACCACCTTCGAGAAGACCGACGCCGCCGGGTTCCTCGATGACGCGGTGAAGTTCGTCAACGAGAAGCTGTGGGGCACGCTCTGCGCGACGCTGGTGGTGCACCCCTCGACTCTCGCCGACCCGGCGGGGAAGGCGGCGGTGGAGAAGGCGATCGCCGACCTGAAGTACGGCTCGGTGGTGGTCAACACCTGGGGTGGCGCGGTCTTCGGGCTGGGCACCGCGCCCTGGGGCGGCCACCCGAGCAGCAACCTGCAGGACATCCAGTCGGGTCTCGGCTGGGTCCACAACAGCTTCCTCCTCGAGGGCATCGAGAAGATGGTGCTCCGTGCGCCGGCGAAGGCGTTCCCGATTTCTCCCTGGTTCCCCGGCCACCGCACCCAGGACGTGCTTGGCCGCCGGCTGGTCGATTTCGAGATGGAGCCCTCGTGGCTGAAGATCCCCGGGATCGCGCTCGCAGGAATGAAGGCCTGAGCAACGCAAGCAGGAGTCGCAAGATGAAGACCGCGCACTTGAGCCTCGCTCTGTTCTGGGCCGCCACCGCCCACGCGGGGACCTACGCCTCGGGAGAGATCGCCGTCGTCGAGGACACCACCGGGTCAATCAACGGCAGCATGTTCCTCCAGTCGTCGTTCTGCATCGACGCGGCGAAGGGGCTCTACGCGCAGTTCCCCGACCAGTACGACGGCGTCGTCTCCTTCAGCACCGAGGCGTTCAACGACATCCAGAACGTGCAGCAGGGCACGCCGGTTCGGCAGAGCACCCAGGGCCTGGGCTACTCGCTGTGGAACAACGGCGCTACCTACGGGAGCCCGTCGAAGCTCGAGCAGTGCGTCTTCATGGGCAGCCTCGGCAAGCTGCCCCAGAGCCCCGACGGGCCGGCGACGGTGCTGCTCGGGCTGCCGCTGGGCATCTCCGGCGTCGAGCTGCTCGGCCACGAGTACGGCCACCACTGGCTGCTGTGGGTGACGTTCGACAAGAACGACGGCAAGGGAAAGCAGGACCTGCTGCGCGGCTACGAGCAGGGCACTGGCTCGGGCGGGCAGCCGACGGGCAGCTCCAACGGCCACTGGAGCTACTACGCCAACTCGATCTCCCCGATGTACGGGAGCAAGATCACCGCCCTGGGCAACGGCCAGTACAAGTTCGAGGGCGCCGACCGGAAGTACACCGAGCTCGATCAGTACCTGATGGGCCTGCGCGACAAGACCGAGGTCTCGCCGATGTGGGCGCTCGACGACGGCAGCCACCACGGCAACGCGTCGGTGCCGGTGGCCAAGGGGAGCAGCGCCGGCAACGGCAACGCGAGCTTCACCCGGGTGGACTTCACCATCGACGACATCATCCGCGCCGAGGGGCCGCGCAACCCCGCCTTCCCCAACACGCCCAGGTGCTGGCGGGTGGCGTTCGTCCTCGTCTCATCGCAGGGGCACACCGCCACGGCAGCGGAGATCGCCAAGATGGACGCGTACCGCACCCGCTTCGAGCAGTGGTTCACCACCGCCACCGACGGCCGGGGAAAGATGGACACCCGCCTCAATGGCAACGGATGCCTCGCGCCGCCGTTCGACGCCGGGACTCCCGTCGTGGATGCGGGCTCCGACGCGGGCCAGAGCGATGCGGGCATCGTCGATGCAGGCGCCCCCTCGGATGCCGGGACGGCAGGGGACGATGGCGGGACCTCGGCCGACGATGGGGGGACGGGCGGAGTCCCCGATGCGGGCCCGAGCAAGGACGACACCAAGGTGGACCTGGGCACCGCGAAGATTCGGCCGGGCTGCGGTTGTGGCGCGCTGAACGTCGACGGCGCCTGGGCGGGTCTGCTCGCGCTCGGGGCGTGGGTCTCGCGGCGGCGCCGCTAGAATTCTTCAAAGCGCGGCGTCGGGGCTGGGTTAGATCGCTGCGGTGGCCACTCCCGCACCGCCGGCTCCTCCTCCCGCTGCGCCGCGCGCCCCCCGAATCTTCACCTCGGCGGCGGACCGGCGGCGCCAGATGCTCGTCGTCGGCGGGCACCCGCCGGGCTTCAAGGACGTCTACCACTACCTGCTGCGCAACTCGTGGAGCGTGGCCCTCGCCTGGGTGCTGTTGCTCTTCGTGGTGCTCAACCTCTTGTTCGGCACCGGCTACTGGCTCATCGGCGGAGTCACCGGGGCCAACACCTTCCTCGACTGCTTCTTCTTCAGCGTCCAGACGCTGGCGACCATCGGCTACGGCGCGATGTATCCCCAGAGCCTGGGCGCCGAGGTGTTGATGACCGTCGAGGCGTTCATCGGTTTGTTGATGTCGGCGATGATGACCGGCCTTGCGTTCGCGAAGTTCGCCCGGCCGACCTCCCGGGTGATGTGGAGCGAAATCTGTGTCGTCTCGGATCGCGACGGGGTGCCGACGCTGATGTTCCGGGTGGCCAACGAGCGGATGAACCACATCGTCGAGGCGAACATCCGCGTCGCGGTGCTTCGCGCCGAGGTGACGCAGGAAGGAGAGAAGCTTCGGAAGGTCTTCGACATGCAGCTGCAGCGCAGCTCGACGCCGAGCTTCATCTTGAGTTGGACGGTGATGCATCCAATCGTCCCCGGCTCTCCGCTGTACGGGATGACGCCGGAAGCGATGGCCGCCGCCGGGTCGGAAATCGTCCTCACGCTCACTGGCCTCGACGAGACCCTGATGCAGACGATTCACGCCCGGACCTCGTACATCCCGTCCGAGATGCGGTTCGGTGCGCGCTTCGACGACATCCTCGGCACGGTCCACGCGGACGGCCGGCGAATCATCGACTACACCAAGTTCCACGACTCGCTTCCGGCGAAGCTGACCTGGGAAAAGATGGGCGTCGCAGTCCGCCTGCCGCCCGCACAGGCATGAGTGAGGATGTAGGCGTCGGTGATCCGCGGGCGGGCGCGTACATCGCAACGTTTAGGGGGTCGCAAGAGTTGCGAGGCGGCAAGGGGCCCGCCCCGGCAGTTGGGGCAGCACCTTCGGGCAGTTGGAGGGTCGCCCAAATGGGAACGCGCATTGCTACGGGTCCACCCGATGATCTCGGCTCGAAGAGGCTTCTCTCTGATCGAAATGATGGTCGCGGTCGCGATCCTCGGCATCCTCACCGCGCTCGCGGTGGCCGCCTACGGCGGAATCGGTGCCGCCAGCGCGCCTCGCAATGCCATCAACGACCTCAACGCCGCGCTGAGCCGTGCCCGGAGCTCGGCCAGCGAGCGGCAATCCGACGTCTGGGTGATCTTCTACCCGACGTTCAACAAGAAGACCGGAAGTCTCCTCACCGGTCCCGGTGCCTATTTCATCTACGAGGACAAGGCGGAGCGGTTCAACGTCGCAGCCGGCGGCGTCGCCGGAGAGGTCTACTACCAGGCAGGAGCCGGGGGCGTGACGTTCAACCCGGCGACGAACACCCTCTACGGCGGCACCAACGCCGAGGGCCAGCTGATCGATTCCGTCTACCTCGACGATTACCCCGGGAACAACGTGCTGTTCTCCATTCCTGCGGCAGGCATCGCGATGGGTGCGACCGAGACCCCCTTCACCGGGCTGGCGGTCGGCACGGCGTGTACCTTCTGTGGCAACGGGGCTCCTCGGGGAGCGATCGTCTTTGGACCGGAGGGGTCCGCCCGCTTTGTCGATGGCGTGGGGGGCCCGGTGTTCCCTGCCGGGGCAGTGCGCGGGCAGGCGCTGGTCGTCACCAACCGGCCCGTGGTGGCCAACACCGAGATCCGCGTCTACGTCGTCGCGGTTTCCGGACCGACAGCCTTCATCGGCACCTACGACAAGAAGCTCTAGAGGATTCCATGGGCCATCCAAACAAATCCGCGCGTCGTGGCATGAGTCTGATCGAAGGGATGATCTCCATGGGCGTGCTGGCGATTGGCATCCTGGGAGCGCTGCAGGGGACCATCTTTGCGGCGCAGCAGAACGCGACGGCCGCCAAGTTGGCGCGGGCCACTTCAATGGCCGCGCAGATTCGCATCGGCCTCGAGGCGCAGGGCTACGCCAAGCTCAGAGCAGGGCTGGTTGCGACCTCGTGCACCCCGGTCGGAGGAGCCTCGGCGGCGGTGAAGAAGCTCACCGACGGCCTGGATGCGGTCGGCAACTGCATCATCGACGTCGACGTCGTCGACCCCGCGACGGCAACCCTGGCTGACAGGCTGGTTGCCAAGTACGACTACGCCAACGACTTCCGCGGAGATGAGGGGCCGTTTCGCCGCTTGGTGGTCTTCACGCCGGGGGTGGTGCTTGGAGACGGGACCAGGCTCACCGACACCTACGCGGTGGTCGTCTCGGTCTCCGAGATTGGCCGCCGGGTCTTCGTGAGGCAGTTCGCGGCGATCTACGATCCGTCGACGACCGGCAACAGCTCGGGGCTCAGTCTATGAGGAGCGCGCGGTCGCGGGGCTTTACGCTGCTGGAGTTGATGACGTCGACGGTCATCACGATCATCATTCTCCTCGCGGTCGCAGCTTCGTTCACGGCGGTTCAGACTGTCTACCAGCGCGAAGCCCACCTCAAGGTGTCGGTTGAGAGCGCCCGGGTTGCCACGGCGTACATCGAGCGGGTGACCCGGTACCTGGGGTACGGCATCGACCCTCGCTTCGCGATCGACACCGACATCGCCAACATCGGGGTGGGTACGGCCGTCACCAAGAAGGCCAACTACGTCGGCGTTGCCACCACCAGCACCGTCACCACCGGGTTTGTCACCGATGATTTCGCGTTTCGCTACCGCGACCCCAGCTACCTGCGTCGCGGCTCCTTCGACGGCGCCAACATCAACCTCGACACGTTCGGTGGCTCTCCCGGGACGTTCAGGCTCGCGATTCAGGCCGGCCGGTTGATTCAGCTCGTCTGCCCCGCGAGTCCGGTCTGGGTGGTGCTGAAGACGACGGCGCCGACCGTCGCTGGCGACACCTCGGTTGCTGCGGTCTCCGCGAACGTCGTCACCAACCTGACGAGCTTCCCGGCACCTCCAGTGGGAGCGGCGGGGGCCTGTCTGGCGAAGACCGGGGCCGACGCCCCGTTCCTGATGCTGGTCCGGGAAGTCCGGCTGCGGATCATCCCCCTCGGCACCGCGCCCAACATCCGCCCGTACCTCGTCGCGTTCAACAGCCTCTCGGAGGCCGACGTCGGCAACAGCGCGGTCGACTTCGATCCGATCGCGGCCGACGTCGAGAGCTTTCATGTTTCGTACGTGATGAACCGGGGTCCGCCGCCGCCGGCGGTCCCTGCTCCGCTCGATGGCGCCGGTGGCGACTGGGTCCTTGGAGACGCGGCGGGCGATGCCTTCAAGCTTCCGACCGCGACCGGCGTCCGTCCCACCTACGACCTGGACTACACCGACCCCCTGCGATTCACGACGGACGTCGCCAACGTTCGGGCG
>JAYVRT010000455.1:0-5804 GCA_043776025.1 Archangiaceae bacterium
GCATGTTGCAGCCGCAGTAGTAACAAAGCTTCCGGCAGAACGGGACGTGCACGTAGAGCGACACCGGGCGCGTGCCGGCGCGAGCGAAGATCTCCCGCGCCTTCGCTTCGCCCTGCGGCTTCCACAGGTTCGCCGAGGGGTAGCTGGTGTACCGGGGCACCGCCGCCATTCCGTATCGGGCCAACAGCTCTGAGGGCATCGTCTTCATCGCGCTGAACCGACACTGCAATGGTTGCGCCCCGGCTTCTACAAGGCATGACCAAGCGGCGACAGATGCAGAAACTGCACGGACCCGCCCGATGCGCCAAACCTGCTCGCGGCGTGGCGAAATCATGAGTCGTGTCGCATCCCTGCCCCGGCGCGGTTGAAGCATCTTCAACCGGCTGAAACTTCAGCAGGGAGGTGCCTCGTGAGAGCGATGATCTCGGCAGCGGTGGTGGCGGTGGGGTTGATGGGGTGCGGGCCGGACCTGAATGAAGCGCCGCCGGTCGGAGCCGCGGCCCAGGCAATAGAGCAGAAGGAGCCGGTGGTCAGCGTCCCCGAGCGCCTGCGCAACGAGCAGCTGTTTGGTCCCACGATCCAGCTCGACCCCAGCCGGACCTTCCAGGATCACTTCGCTTACACCGTGAAGGCGCTCGGCCCGAATCACTGAAGCTGCTTTAAGAGGGGTGAGCGGGTCAGCTCCGGGTGCGCGCGGGCGCAAAGCTCCCAGAGAGCAGCGCGATCGGCCGGCGATTCCCGGGTCCACGGAAAGACCTGGGTCGGAGCGGCGGCGCGGTCGAACCAGAACTGGCCGCTGATCCCCGACAGCCGGGCGCAGGCGGTGAGCCAGACCACGGTGTCGGCGCCTTCCTCCGAGCTGCGCAGCAACGGACGCGTCACCTGGTGGACCCGCGGAAGGCTCGTCTTCACCGACGGGGTGTCGGCCCAACCCGGGTGCATCACCGAGAAGGTCACCGCCGGTTCGCGGGCGGCCCACAGCTCGTTGAGCACGACCTCGGCGCGCTTGGTCTGGGCGTAGGCCGTGACTCCGTCGAAGGGCTCGACCCTCGCCTCGAGCAGGGGGAGCTCGAGGCGCTGGGTGTACATTCCGCCCGACGAGACTGTGACCACCCGGCCCGACGCGGCGCGCAGCTTCGGCAGCAGCGCCGCCGTCAGCGCGAATGGGCCGAGCACGTTGGTGGCGAAGGTCAGCTCGTGACCCTCCGAGGTGCGGCGCAGGGTGTCCGGGAGCACGCCCGCGTTGTTCACCAGCACGTCCACCGGCTCGTCGAAGGCGGCCGCGAAGCGCTCGACATCACCCAGCAGCGAGACATCGAGCGGCAGCAGGCGGACGTCGGCCGCCGGGTGCTCGGCCTTGACCGCGTCGAAGGCCTGGGCGCCGCGCGCGGGATCCCGGCAGAGCATCCGGACCCGCGCGTCGAGGGCGGCGAGGGCCCGCGCGGTCGCCAGGCCCAGCCCGGAGTTGGCTCCGGTGACGAGGACGACCTTGCCGGTCAGCTTCGTTTGAAGATCGGCCGCGACGAACCTCCGCGCGTGGCGCCGAAATCCGGTGCGGTCGAAGGACAGGAGCACCGACGCGTCGAGGAGTTTGTCGAGCAGGCCCACGCCCTTGTCTAACCTGACCGGAGGCGACCCGCGCTAGTCTCTGCCGGTGTGCGTGCCCTGCTGCTGCCGACGCTGCTCAGCTGCGCCCTGGCGGCCGCTCCAGTTTCGACCCGTCGCGAGGCCGACGTGCACTTCGCGATCGACGAAGACTTCCAGCGCGATGGTGGGGTCCAATTCTTCTACGAGCTGGCGAGCGCAGACTCCGACCCCGAGAAGTCGAGTCCGGCCTTCACCCTGTTTCGGACCTTCGACTCGACCGGTCGCTGGGCGGCGCGCACCGGGCCGTTGCATGTCCTGATGAGCCGAATCGTCTACGTCGTCGACAAGGACGCGGTCTTCTTCTCCGAGGTACGCGCGAATGACGTCAGCTACATCAACCGGATCGTCCCCGACTACGGGATTCGCAGGAAGCCCGACGGGGGCTTCCGGGTAACCAAGTCGCCCTCGAACGAGTTCTCGATTCAGTACCTCGACGCGGCGGCCACCCTGGCCCGTGCAGGCGACGGAGGCGTGGCCCGAATCCTCGAGCTTCTCCCCGACGCGGGCGTGCCCCACTCGGTGGTGGTTCAGGAGAACCACGACTTCTCCCGGGTGCTCGGGTGGCGCACGGCGGAGGCGAGCTTCACCTGGACGGCGCACTTTCCGCTCGGCCCCGGGCGCACCCGGCTCGCGGTCTTCACCATGAGCTACATCCACAACCTCCCTCCGTTCTTCATCGGAGGCGACAGGCGGGTTTACGACGAGTCCGTGAGTGGGATGACGACCCTGGTCAACAACCTGCGCGGCTACCCCGCAACCGCGCACTGAGCCCCACGGTTCTCAAGACGGCGGGAGTCACATCAGCGCCAGGCGGACTTCGAGCGGGCGACCGGAGAACAGCGGGTCGCCGTTGACCGGTGAGTCAATCGCGACCTCTCGCCGGGGTGCCAGACGACCTCAACTGCTCGGGTTTGATCGGGCACGGAGGCTGCTTTCCCCGAGGCAGGTCCTCAAAGTCGCCGGCTGCGACGAACCCCGATTCGATGTCCACCTGCCGGCGAGTCCAACGAAGCGCCTGAGGTCGGGAAGTGAGGAGGTTCGATGGCGTTCATGGCCTGGAGCGAGCACTTCATCACCGGGATCGAGCTCGTCGATGACCAACATCGCAGGCTCGTCGAGCTGATCGACGCGGTGGCGCCGATGCTTTCGGGCGGTTCCTCGACGTTGGCCGAGGCAACTCCGCTGTTGGATCAGCTCTTCGGGTATGCGTCGATTCACTTTTCCGACGAGGAAGAGCTGATGGCGGCCGGTGGCGTCGCGGCCACCTACCTGGAGGAACACCACCAGCTGCATGCCTCGTTCGTCGACGAGCTGACGCGAATGCGGGAACAGGCGGAGCACGGCGAAGGGCTCGATGGAAGCCAGCTGCTGCGCTTCCTCTCAGGCTGGCTGACCTTTCACATCCTCGGTGAAGATCACCAGATGGCCCGGCAGCTGAAGCTGATCGCGCGCGGTGTCCCCGCCGAGGCCGCGCAGCTCCAGGCGGGCGCTGGGGCTTCAGACACCTCGGCCCAGGCGGTGCTCAACAGCGCGCTCCTTTCACTCTTCGCGGTCAACGCCGAACGCAACCGCGCGCTCTCGGCCGCAAACACCGAGCTGAAGTCGACGCAGGCTGCCCTCAAGGCCTTGAACGCAGGCCTCGAAGGCCAGGTGCGTCTGCGGACCGCCAGCCTCGAGCAGGCAAACCTCGAGCTGCGGCAGGCGCAAGCGGCGCTGATTCAGGCGGAGAAGCTGCGCGCCGTCGGGCAGCTGGCCGCTGGGCTCGCGCACGAGATCAACACCCCGGTTCAGTTCGTCGGCGACAGCGTCGAGTTCCTCAAGGGCGCCTTTGCCGCCTTGTGCGAAGCGCTCGGCGCCTACCAGCAGTGGGTGGATCCTTCGGTCGCCAACACCGCGGCCGTCGCTGAGCTTGCCCAGCGATTGGACCTGGGGTTCCTCGTCGACCAGGTCCCCGCGGCGATTGCGCGCTCGGAGACGGGCATTCGCCGCGTCGCGGCGCTCGTGGCTGCGATCCAGGAGTTTGCTCACCCCGATGATTCCGCCAAGGCCCCCGCGGATCTCAATCGGGCGCTCACCAATTGTCTGATGGTCGTCGAGGGTCAACTGAAGGGGATCGCGACGGTCGAGACCCGGCTCGGCGAGCTTCCTCCGATTCCCTGCCGCATCGGAGAGCTCAACCAGGTGTTCCTCAACCTGCTGGTCAACGCCGCGGAATCGATGCGCAAGGGCGCCGATGCGAACCGAAAGCTCGAGGTCGGCACGCGCCTGGAGGCGGACCGCGCCGTGGTGTGGATCGCCGACAGCGGCACCGGGATTCCCCAGGACGTCGCCGGACGGATTTACGAGCCCTTCTTCACCACCAAGCCGGTGGGCTCCGGCACGGGCCAGGGGCTGTCGGCCGCTTGGTCGATTGTCGTCGACCAGCACGGAGGCCAGCTCGATTTCACCACCGCCGTCGGCAAGGGGACGACCTTCTTCGTCCGGTTACCGTTGGGTAAATGCGACGGACAAGTACATGAAGTTACAAGACTGGCGCCGTTATCCCACCTTGGATGACATGAGGGCCGGAAACCCGCTATAGCGGCCCGATGAACAACCCACGGTGGCTGCTGGTCACGTTGGTTGCGGGCTCAGCGTGCGGTGTCGGAAGCGCTCAGGTGCTCACCGGCAGCGATGAGCTCGCCAGCGACCAGGCCCAGCTGGCCACCGATACCGGCGACCATGGCTGCCAGGTGGTGCTTCGCAGCATCAACCGCGCTCCGGGTGTCGGCGGCTACGAGACCAGGTGCTCGGCGAGCGGCTGCTTCTATGTCTGGGAAGGGCTGATCGATGTCGCCACGGGCGCCCCGGCGACCGCGAAGGCTTACGTGCTCTACAAGTCGATTGATCAGACGGCGTGGACGAAGAAGCTGGCGACGAAGGTCGCTGGCGGCCCGGCCGGGTACCAGCGCTGGAAGTTCCGCCTCGAGACCAACACCGTCAGCGCGGGGATCAGCTCGACCTCGCTGCAGCGCACACGGATCGAGGTCTCGCCGTACCTGCTGCTGTCGGGCGCGCGGGTGTTCGATCACAACCGGCTCCCCGGGGCCTTCGACGTCTATGCGCTCACGGCGAGCAACAGCTGGGCGTACGGCGAGGACGCGGCGGTGTGCCGCCCCGCCGGCCTCAACCGCGCCACCCTCGATTTCTCCAGCGGCTGGCGGCAGGAGCAGCACGGCGCGCTCGTCGCAAGCGGCAAGGGCGTCATCAACTACGACCTGTCGCGGCTGCCCGGCTGCCGGGGGACCCACAACGGGTACCCCTCGTGGGACATGATCGCCACCGTCCGCTTCTCGCCGGGCGGTGAGCAGGTCGAGGGCTCGGTGCGCGCGTTCGACGCTCCCAACGGCGTGCCGGACGTCGCGACGCTGCACCCGATTCCGTTCGAGTTCACCGTGCCCGCGGGCGCGACCTCGGCCGACGTCTGGTTCTACAACACCGGCATCTGGTGCACCCCGAGCTACGACTCGAACAGCGGCGCGAACTACCGCTTCGAGGTCGTCGCGCCGCCGCCGGCGATCTCCTGGTTCGGCAACCCGATGGCGAGCACCTCGCGCGCCTGCGTCGCCGACCACGCCGTGCCCGAGCCGATCAAGCTCGACGACTACGTCCGCCAGCGCGCCTGCAGCTTCGTCGAGGAGCAGGTCTACGTCCCCGGCCTCACCGACGTCGAGCCGCAACACCCCGAACGGCTCCTCGCCCAGGCCGAGCTGCTGCTCGACGGCAAGATGCTGCCCGCACAGTGGCTGAGCTTCCAGGGCCGCACTGCCAACGACTACCGCTACCGCTTCGAGCTCCCGCGAGACCTGCTCTGGTACGGCAACAAGTGGAGCACGCTGCAGTACACGCTGAAGTTCTCTTCCGACGGCGTCACCTGGAAGAGCGAGGTGCCGCACACCGTCACCCGCGACGTCACCTGGTGCAACCCTTCCTGGAGCAGCTGCGCGCTGTGAGCCTCACCCACGGCGCTTCGGGGTTCCCCACGGCTCGCCGCCCTTGAACGCCTCGACGACCAGCTCGACGAAGGCGCGGGTGCGGGGAGCTGGGCTGAGCGAGTAGACGAGGTGCACCTCGGTGTGGACCCAGGCCGCGGGCAGCACCGGGACGAGCTGGCCGCG
>JAYVRT010000456.1:0-5799 GCA_043776025.1 Archangiaceae bacterium
GCGTTGGAGGCGTGGAGCACGGTGGGCTGTTGCACCAGCCCGGCGGAGAGCTCGACCCGCTCCCAGGCCAACTCGACGATCGCCGCGTCGATGCACGCCGCGGGAGGCGTCGGGTCGCCGCGGCTGAAGTTGAGCGACGAGGCGGAAGCGACGACGCCCCTGAGCTTCCGCTTGCAGATGTCGACGGTGTCGAAGCCGGTGGTCCGCACCGTGTAGAGCGCGAAGGTCCGGGTGACGTCGGCCGCGGCGAGCCCGGGTACGGACGCGGAGGCGGTGTTGATCAACGTCGCCGCGACGCCTCGAAGCACGTTGGCCCCTGCCAGGCTGACCACCTGCACCGCCCAGCGCCCGCCGGGAAGAATGGAGCCGGAGACGAGATCGACGTTGGTCGCGGTGGTGAGCTTCGCGGTGACGAAGTCGTTCTCCGCGTTGGTCCCGCCCGAGGAGGTGTAGCTGAAGAGGGCGATGCTCTTCGTCAGGTCCACGCTGGTGACCGTCACCGGTTCGATGATTGTCGCGGTGAACAGCCCGGAGAAATGCTGAACGCTGATGCCGCCTCCTGCGAACGTCTTCGCCGAAGAGACCGTCTGCCAGCTGACGTCGATGTTGCCGGCGGTGCCCTGGCGATCGCAGACCACGTCCACGCCCACGCCGGTGGTGAGCCGGCAGACGACGTTGTCGTCGGAGGGCGTCGCCGCTGCCCCGGCGGCCTGGAAGACGAGGAAGGTGCGGCTGATGTCGTTGGCGGGAATCGGCGGGCTCACCGGACAGGTGACGGTCGCCGCGGCGTTGGCGAGCACGCAGGTCCCGCGGCGCACCATCGGCAGCACCACGAAGTTGAGCGGCGCCGAAGTCGTCAACCCGGTGGCGGACGCGGTGAGCGCGTACGTCGCGCCGGTGGTGCCCTTGACGTAGAAGTCGGTGAAGGCGGTGCCGCTGAGAATCGACACGCCGGCCGCTGCGAGGGTGCAGGCGCTGTCGGAGAACAACTGAATCCCGCTCAAGGGGGCGACGGCGAGGGTGACTGCCGTGGCGACGGCGGGGACGGCGTCGCGGTTGAGCGCATCCTGCCGGGTGACACGCACCGCGGCGCAGGCGCCCGCCTCCGCGGGAGAAGTCGTCGCGCCGAGGACGAGGTGGGTCGGCTGCGCCGGGTTGACGGTCTGGTCCTGGGTGCCCGAGGTGTAACCGCCTGCCGACGCGGTGAGGGTCAGCGTCCCCGGGTTCTGAGCGTCGAAATAGAACGAACCCTGCGCGGTGTTCATCGGCACCAGCACCGTGGGCGTGAGCCCCGAGCAGGCGGCGGTGTTGTAGACCTTCGCCGCCAGGCCGACCGGCGTCCCGGCCAGGCCGACCGTGAGGTCCGCGGCCACGACGGAGGCGTTTCCGAAGCCGTCGCGCGTCTCCACCGTGCTCGCCACCGGGACGCAGGCGAGCGCGTCGAGGGTGCGGGCGGGGGTCGCGAAGGCGAGCACCGTCGGAGGCCCGGCCTTGATGCCTTCTCCCTGCGCGCCTGGCGCCAGGCCCGCGGAGGAGGCGGTGACGGTGAGCAGCTCGGCCTTCGTCCCCGAGAAGTAGAACCCGGCCTGGCTGGCGAGGCTGGCGATGGTGACGGAGACGATGGGCAGGGTGCAGGCGGCGTCGGAGTAGAAGCCGAACCCCGTCGAGCCGGTGCTGGTGAGTCCCACCGGGGTCGTCGATGCGGGGCTGGTTGGGTTGTCGTTGAGGTCCCGCCGCTCGAGGTTGACCACCGCCGAGCAGGCGCCGGCGACGATGGTCTGGGGCGCTGCGAGGATTGCCAGCTTCGAGGGCGCGGCGGCAGTCACCGAGGCTCCCTGGACGGCGTTGGTGAGCCCGGTGGCGGAGACGGTGAGGGTCATCGCCTCGGCCAGCGTCCCACTGAAGTAGAAGGAGGCGCTCGAGACGTCGAGCGCGAACGGCAGCGCGGCGGTCGTCCCTGCCGGGGTGCAGGCGGCGTCGGGGAAGAACTTGAAGCCCAGTGAGACCGAGCTCGTGGCGAGGCCCGCGGAGAAGGCGGCGCCGATGGCCACGTTGTCGAAGGTGTCGCGCCGCTCGACGGTGAGCACGCTGCTGCAGCTGCCCGAGGTGATGGTCCGCACGGGGGTGGTGAAGACCAGCTTGCTCGCGCTGGTGGCGATGACCTGCGCCAGTTGGGTCGCGACGCTCAGGCCCACCGGGGTGAAGGTCATCGTCACCGAGGCGGCCTTGGTGGCGGTGAAGTAGACGGGGATGGTCGTCTGTCCGCCGGGCAGCGTCACCGAGGTGACCGCGCCGCCGCAGCCGGCAGCGCCGTGAAAGACGAAGTCCGCCGCGCCCGAGTCGGTCAGTGCGATCGCGACGTTGGCGGCCGGGGCCGAAGGGTTGCCGAAGCTGTCGCGCGCCTCCAGCGTCACCGCCTGAGAGCAGCCGCCTGCGGACAACGTCCGCACCGGGGTGGACACCGCCAGCACCGACGCCGCCGCGGCGGTCACGGTGTACGTCTGGCCAGCGGTCGCGAACGGTGCGGTAGCGGTGAAGGCCTTGGCGCCCGCGAGCGAGGCGCTGGCGAAGAAGCTGACGGTGGCGCCGGTGAGGCTCACCGAGGTTGCGGGAGCGGCGCAGCCCGCGGCGGCGCTGAAGGTGGCCGCGCCGACCGTGGTGAGGTTGACGGTCGCCGTCGCTGCAGAAGGGTTACCGAAGCTGTCGCGCGCCTCGAGGTCGAACTGGGCGCAGAAGCCCGCGAGGTGCGTCTGCGGCGCGGAGGTGAAGACGAGCACCGTCGGCGCCGCCGCGTTCACCGTCTGGGTCTGCATCGCCAGAGTGAGCCCCGAGGCGGTGGCGGTGACGGCCTGGGCGCCGGCGAGGGTTCCCTTGAAATAGAAGCTGGCGCTGTTGTTGCCGACGGCGATGCTCACCGGCCCCGCGAGCGCGGTGACGCACCCCGCGTCCGAGTAGAGGGTGACCGACGCGCCCGGCGGGGTGAAGGTGACAGCCAGCGAGGCGCCGGTGACGTTCGACGGAATCGAGCTGGCGTCCTGGACCTGCACCGTCGCCACCCCGCTGCACTGTCCCGCGAGCGTCGTCTGCGGCGCGGTGAGGAAGGCGAGCTTCGCCGGGGGGCCGGCGCCGATGGACTCCATCTGCACCACGGAGGTGAGGCCGGTCGACGACGCGGTGACGGTCGCGAGGCCGGGGGTGTTGCCGATGAAATAGAAGCTCGCCGCCGGCGTGCCCGCGGCGATGTTGAGCGGTAGCACCAGCGCCGAGGTGCAGGCGGCATCGGTGAAGAAGCTCAAGCCCACGCCCGCTGTCGCCAGACCCACCGGCGTCACCGCCGACACCGCGGCGATGTTGTTGTTGGCGTCACGGGTCTGCACCATCACCACCCCGGAGCACCCGCCGGCCTGCGGGCCCTGCGGCGCGGTGGCGAACACCAGCGCCACGGGGTTTCCGGCGGTGACGACGAGGTTCTGGGTGACGGGGGCGAAGGCGCCAAGCGTCGCGGTGAGCACCGTCGCCTGCGCCGCCGTCGCCTTGACGTAGAAGGTGCCCAAGCTGCTGCCCGCGGCGAAGGGCAGGGCGCTGCCCGGGAGGGTGGTCGCGCACGCGGCGTCGGAGAAGAAAGACACGCCCGTCTGGTTCGCCCCCAGCGCCGCGGTGGCGGCGGCGGCGAGCGCCAGCGGGGCGCCGCTGCTGTCCTGGGTCTGCAGCGTCAACGCCTGGCTGCAGTCACCGGCCCGCACGGTCCGCGCCGGAGTGGTGAAGGCGACCTGGCTCGCCAGAGGTCCGGTCACCGTCTGGGCCTGCGTCACCGTCGGAAGTCCGGCCACGGTCGCCTGAGCGTCGAAGGCGCCGGCGGTCGAGGCCTTGAAATAGAACGTCACCCGCGAGAGCCCCGTGACGAAGGCCTCGCTCACCACCGCCTGGGTGCAGGCGCTGTCGGAGTAGAAGGTCGCCACCGCGGGCGCCGCGGCGAGGCCGACGCGGGTCCCCGCGGGCGCCGGCGCCGGGTTCTGGGTCGAGTCGCGCAGCTCCACCGTGAGGGCCGCGCTGCAGCCGCCCTGGGGCGCCGGGCTCGCGGTGGTGACGAAGAGGAGGCTGACCGCCTTCGAGGTGCAGCTGGCGAGGGCGGCGCACTCCGAGTCGGCGCAGCCCGCCTGGCCGTCGCAGTCGTTGTCCACCGCCGAGCCGCAGTCCGCCCCTACGCCGGGGTGAATCGCGGCCGCGTTGTCGTTGCAGTCGTCTCCACCCCTGGCGGCGTCGACGTGGAGGTCACCGTCGGCGTCGAGTGAGGCCGGGGGAGCGTGGATCTCCAACGTCGCCGACTTCACCCCGGAGACGGGGAAGGTGGCGGTGACGGTGGCCGAGGCACTGGTCAGCACCCGGGGCTCGCTGCAGCCGGCGCTCGACTTCGAGAAGAAGCTGCGGGCAATCAACGTCACGTTCGCCGGCAGCTCGCCCTGCTTGAGCCCCACGTGGAAGGTGTCCTTCCCGCTGGGGCGCAGCAGGTCCTGGCTCAGCCGGACCCCGGCGTCATCCCGCACCTCGAGCACCACGCAGGTGCCGGTGACGCTCGCGTCGATGTCGATCACCACCTGCAACGCAGCGTCGCTCCGGCCACAGCTGCAGCCCACGACCGACAGCAGCGCCAGGCCCGCCAGCAGCTTCCAAACCAGGGGGATTCTCACGTGGGCGCGAACCTAGCGCGCCTTCACCGTGTTGGCAGCCCGGCGTCGCGGGAGATTTCACCGTCGAGCAGCGGCTGGGCGCCCAGCGTCTTCGCCGCCGCCTCGACCTCGGCTGGGGTGACCTTCAGCAGCAGGGCCGCCGCCGCCAACGCCCGGTCGGTCAGCGGCTTGTCCTGCAGCGCCTGGCCGATGCGGTAGAGCGAGACGTGCACCTCTTCGTCGAAGGGGTTGGCCGCGAGCGCGTCGAAGAAGGCGACCTTCGCCCGGGCCCAGTTCTTCTGCTGAATCAGAATTCGCCCGAGGTGGACATTGGTCTGGGCCGAGCCGGGGTGGACCTTGAGGCTGCCCTCGAGCACCACCTGGGCCTCACCGAATCGTTTGAGCTCCAACAAAGCGAGCGCGTACTTGTTGCTCAGGGCCTCGTAGCGGTCGCCGACCTGGGCGTGGGCCTTGCCGTAGTCCTCGGCAGCGGCGCCCATTCGGCTGCGCTCGCGCATCAACTCGCCCAGGTGGGCCCACTTGCGGGCGTCGGTCTCCTTGACCTCGGCGAAGTCGCCGAAGCTGATTTCCCGGCCCTTCTTCGCGTCGCTCTTCGCCTTGCCTGGCACGTTCTCGGCGAGCTCCTTCTTCTCCTTCGCGTCGGGGGGAATCAAGTCTCTGGGGAAGGGCTGGGCCTTCAGGTGCGCCATCCACGCCTTCTCGAAGGCGGGCCAGGGCTGTTTGAACGCCGCCTCGACCGCCTGCTTGTCGGTGGCGCCGGCCGCCATCTTCGTCAGCAGCGTCGAGAGCGCCGTCTTCCCACCGGTGCGCTGGATCAGATCCGCGGCGAAGAAGACCTCGGCGAAGGCAGTGGCCGCGTCCTCGGCGGTGGGCAGCAGGGCCATCGAGGGGTGCATCTTCGCGAACGGCACCAGCTGGTTCTTGCGCACCCGCGAGCCGAGCAGCGCCAGGGTCGAGGGAGTCATCGCGCCGCCCGCCGGCCCGCGCCACCGCGACTCGAGGTACTTCGCCAGGCCCTCATGCATCCAGATCGGCACCGTGTTCTGGCTCGCCTTGCCGACGACGAAGTGCACGTACTCGTGGGCGAGCGTGTCCTGCCAGTCGTAGCCGC
>JAYVRT010000457.1:0-5796 GCA_043776025.1 Archangiaceae bacterium
GACGTCCGCGGCGAGCTCGTCGGCGTCGACCTCTTCCTCTTCGTCCTCGCCGCCTTCCTTGTATTCCTCGGGCGCCAGGCCGTCGTCTTCGGCGAGCGCCTTGTCGAGCATGTCGAGCGCGCTCGGGGTCAGCCGCCCCTCGGCCTCGAGCCGCTCGCGGTAAGCCTTGAGATCGCCACGGCCCACCGGCTGGGAGTGGATCCCTTCGGCGAGCGCCAACAGCGTCGCGTCATCGTCGGAGAGGTCGGTGTGGAGCCGGGCGAGGATCTTCTCCCGCTGGAGGAACTTCAGCGCCGCCACCCGGCGGAAGCCGGTGATCACCACGAAGCGATCGGGCGCCTTCAGCCGCAGGTCCACCGGGAACAGCTGGCCCAGCCGGGCGATGTCGGTGGCGAGCGCCGCGACGTCTCCCTCGGCGGCGGAGCGCACCCGGAACCGTTCGTCGATCTCCACCCGGTCGAGCGAGACCAGCGCGGGGGCGACGTGATGCCGGCGCGGGGGCTCGGGCGCCGAGGGCGGCACGGGTGGGGGTGCAGACACCTCGGGCGGCGATCCGGGCGCTTCCGCGGGCTGAGTCACATCGGACATCATCAACCTCGCTTACTTCTTCTTCTTCACCAGCACCTTCTTCTTGCCGGCCTCGGCCAGCACCGGAGGCGCGGGCGGAGGAGGCGGTGCCGGACGGGTTCCTTCGACCCTCGTCACCCCTGGCGCAGCGGGGCGGGCGGGCATCGCGGGCTTGGCGACGGTCTTGGCGCCCGTGGTGACGGCGGGCCGAACCGTGGCGCGCACCAGCGACGGCCGGGCGGTGCGCTCGGCGCCTTCGGCGCGCGGGGTCGCATCTCCCATGTCGATCTGGCCGCGGAAGCTGGCGCCGTCGACGATGATCACCCGCGGCGCGCGGATGTCGCCGACCATCCGCCCTTCCTGGGTCAGCTCGACGGACTCCGTCGCGGCGATGTTGCCGACCACCACCCCCGAGACGATCGCGTTCTTCACCGAGACGTTGGCTTTGACGATGCCCGACGGCTCGACGATCAGGGTGCGGGTCAGGTTGACCTCGCCCTCGACCCGGCCGCGAACCGTGAGGTCTTCGTCACCGGTCAGCTTCCCGCTGATGAGAATCGAGGCGCCGATCACCGTGTTGTCCGACCCTGCGGTTCCTGAGAACTCCTTGGGGGGCATCGGCTCAACGCTCCTTCACGTCCATGTCGACGTTGCCTTTGAAGCTCGCGCCGTCGGCGATCAAGATCCGGGGCGCCCGGATGTCTCCGACCACACGGCACTCCGTCTTCAGCTCGACCTTGTCGGTGGCGGCGATGTTGCCCGTCACCCGACCGGCGATCTCGACGTTCTGGGTCTCGATGTCGGCCTCGACCACGCCCGAGCCTTCGACGAACAGGCTCTCCTTGAGGCTGATCTTGCCCTTCACCGTTCCCTGGATGACGAGATCCTCGTCCCCCGAGATTTCACCGTCGATGACGATGCTGCTGCCAATGATCGTGTTCGCCATGGTCCCCTGGAATTCCAAAAAGGTGAGTTAGGTCAGATGTCGTCCGGCAACTTCACGTCCATCTCGACGGTGCCGTTGAAGACCGCGCCGTCTTCGATCACCACCCGGGGCGCTTTCACATCGCCGTGAACCCGGGCGCTGTTGTTGATCGCCACCCGGGCCGAGGCGTCGATGTTGCCCGAGGCCTCGCCGTTGATCGTCAGCTCGTCGGCGCGAATGTCGGCTTCGACCCGCCCGCTGGTCTCGATGGTGAGGTGGTTCTTCAGCGAGATCTGACCCTCGACCCGCCCCTCGATCACCAGGTCACCGCCGCCCGACAGGCTGCCGCGAATGGTGATGCCCTTACCGATGATGTTCGTCTGCTCGTTCGCCATGATCGGAAAAGTCCCTCCCAACGAATGAAAAGCTTCTAGGTCAACGGTGGGCCGAGATCCAGCGAGAGATTTCACCCCAGAGCGCTTCCTTGCCCAGCTCGCACAGCACCTCGTGCTTCATCCCCTCGCGC
This sequence comes from Archangiaceae bacterium, assembly GCA_043776025.1. GTDB lineage: Bacteria > Myxococcota > Myxococcia > Myxococcales > Myxococcaceae > JAYVRT01. The sequence goes on from JAYVRT010000457.1 coordinate 2,019, forward strand.
TCGTCGTATGTCTTGTCGGCGGAGGCGATCGTCTCAAAGAAGGCGCGGGTCGTCGGGGTCGAGACGATCGCGTCGGCGCTGCCGGTAACCACATACATCGGAAGCGTGAGCTCTCGCCCCCGGCCCGCCAGCGCGCCCTGGGCGGCGGTGCTCTGCACGAACCAGCGGGGCGTTGCGTTGCGCCCGTACAGCGCGTCCTCGCCGGTCTCTTTCTGCCAGGCCGGATCGCGCGAGAGGGCATCCAACCCGAAGCCCATCGGCACCGGCATCCACGGCACCACCAGGCCCACTGCCTTCGCGGCGAAGACCTTCAACGCGGGCGGGTCGACCGCGACCTTGAGCAGCGGGGCCGACAACACCAGGCCCTTGATCCCTTCGGGGCGCTTGAGCGCCCAGTGCAGCGCGACCAGGCCGCCATGGGAGTGGGCGATGAGGAAGGTCGGCTTGCCCTGGGCAGTGCCGCGCAGCCGGGCCCAGAAGACCTCTAGGTCATCGACGTACTCCGACCACTTGGTGCAGTAGCCCCGGCGGCCGTCGGCCTTGCCGTGCCCCCGGTAGTCGAACGCCATCACCCCGATGCCTTCGCCGGCGAGGTAGTCGATGAAGCGGCGGTACCGGCCGGAGTGATCCCCGTACCCGTGCACCACCCCGACGAAGCAGCTCGGCTCGGCGTCGGGAAGCACCGATTGCCAGTAGAGCCGGGTGTTGTCCCTCGCCGAGAAAAAGCCTTCGTCGCGCCCAGTCATGGACGGGCGCGTTTAGACTACTTTTCTTCCAACGCCTTCAATTTCTTCTCGATCTGGGCGCGCTGCCCCTTGTTCTCGGCGAGCTCGGGATCTTCCTTCAGCACCTCCAGCGCGCGGCGGTAGGCGTCGGCGGCGTCCTTCTTCTTCAGGCCCTTGGTGAGCGCGTCGCCCAGGTGCTCGTTGATCGTCGGCTCGCCCGGGGCGATGGCGTTCGCGCGCTCCAGCGTCTCCACCGCGCGGTCCAGCTCTCCCCGCTTGAAGTACACCCAGCCCAGCGAGTCGAGGTAGCTGCCGTTGTCGGGCTTGAGCTCCAGCGCCCGGGTGAGCAGCTTCTCCGCCTCGTCGAAGTTCTGGCCCGTCTCGGCCAGCAGGTAGCCGATGAAGTTCATCGCGTTGGCGTTGTCGGGGTTGATCTCCAGCGCGGCGCGCATCTTCTCCAGCGAGTGGGTGCTGTCGCCGCGCCGCTCGTAGACCGTCCCCAGCGCATAGAGCAACTGCTCGTCCCTGGGCCGCTTCTTCAGCGCCTGGCTGAGCAGCGTCACCGCCTCGCCCAGGCGGCCCTCACGGTCGTAGAGCCCGGAGAGCGCCTCGAAGACCTCGCCGTTGGGGCGATCGTTGACCGCCTTCGCCAGCACCCCTTCGGCCTCCTTCATCATCCCGGCGCGCTCGAGCGCCCGCGCGTACGCCGGGGTGAGCGCGGTGTACTCCGGGCGCTCTTCGAGGCCCTTCTTGAACAGCTCCAGTGCCTTGGGGTGCTGGCCGAGCGAGGAGAGCGCGATCGCCCGGTGGAGCCGCGCCTCGTGAAACAGCTCGCCCGCTTCCCGCCCGACGCCGCCGTAGGCCTCGGCCGCCTTCGCCCAGGCGCGCATCCGCTCGTGCACCAGCCCAGCGTAGAAGTGCAGTCGCGGCTCGCCGAACGTCGCACGGGTGGTGTCGAGCACCTCGGCGGCGGCGGCGAGCTGGTGCATCGCGAGGTAGGAGAAGGCGACCTTCACCGCCACCTCCGGGTCGCGCGACAACGACAGCAGCTGGTCGAAGTACGCCCGGGCCCGGGGGGTGGAGTCCTGCCGGAGCGCGATTCGCCCGGCGGCGAGCAGCACCTCGCGGTTCTCCGGGTCGCGCTCGAGCGCCGCGGCGTAGGCCTCTTCGGCCCTGGCCAGCCGCCCTTGCGTCTCGAGCAGCTGGGCGAGCGCGATCCACGACTCGAGATCGCCCGGGTCGCGCTCGACCGCCTTGCCCAGCAGCTTCTCCGCCCGCACGGTGTCACCCCGCTCGGCCAGCGCCAGCCCCAGCCGCCGGTAGCCCACGGGCTCACCGGGCAGCTGCGAGGCGAGCTCCTCGACCACCTTCACCGCCTCGTCCGGCTTGTTCTGGTCGAGCCACAGCTGGGTGAGCACGAGGTACGCGTCGGGATCGCGCGGCTTCAACTTGATCGCCCGCTGCAGGTGCGCCTTCGCCCGGGTCACCTTCTGGCCCTCGTAGAGCACCCGCCCCATCAGCAGCTGCGCCGGCTGGTAGTTGGCGTTGCGATCAAGCGCCTTCTTCAGCGTCAGCTCGGCTCGCTCCAGCTCGGTCAGGCGCGCGTACTGTTCTGCCAGCTGGGTGAGGAGAAACGGGTTGGCGTCGTCGGAGGCGAGCGCCAGCCGCAGCTCGTCGAGCGCGAGCCGATGGTCGCCGTCGTGGTGCGCCAGCCGGGCGCGCATGAAGTGGGCGTAGCTGGCGGCGCTGGCAAACTTCTCGTCGGGCTCCTGGGTGGAGCTCATCGCCTCGTGCATCGCCTGCAGGTCGACCACCGGGCGTTTGCCCGCGGGCCAGGCCAAGGCGCTGGAGCAGACGGCGAAGAGGACGAAGAGCTTACGCAAGCAGGGACTCGAGGGCCGCGGCGGCCGGTTGATCTCCGCGCAGCTCCAGCAGCCGCACCGAGTAGGAGATGCCCTGGGTCTCGAGCAGGAGGCACAGCCGCGAGGTCAGGCCCCGGGCGGGCTCGAGCGCGGTCTCGGGGAGCACCACCACCAGGACCCCGTTGCCGAGGTGGCCGAGCACGTCGGGAGCGCGCAGCTCGTTGCGGACGATCGCGGCGCAGGCCGAGGTCTGCTCCTTGGGGGGCACCGCCGGCTTGAGCACCGCCAGCGTCAGCGGGCGATCGTAACGATCGGCGCGCGACATCTCCTGCTCGAGGCGGGTCACCAGGCCCAGCTGGTCGAACAAGCCGGTGGTGGGGTCGTTGCCGGGAAGAGGCGTCGCGGCGAGCGCGGGGCGGTTGCGGCTCAGCGTGCCCTTCACCCGCTTGAGCAGCTCGGCGGGCTCGAAGGGCCGCGCGAGCACCTCGACCGCGCCGAGGTCGAGCGTCCGCAGCCTTTCGCCGAGGTCCTTGTTCCCCGACAGCAGCACCGTCGGCAGCCGGGCCGTCTTCGGATCGGCGGCGAGGGCCTTGATCGTCTCCAGGCCGTCGCGCCGCGGGAGGAAGAGGTCCACCAGGACCAGGTCGGGCAGCAGCCGCCGCGCCTTCTCGACCGCCTCGTCGCCGTCGCGGGCGAACTCGATGCGGTAGGTGCCGCGCAGCGACAGCTCGCTCTGCTGGGCGAGCGCAGGGTCGTGCTGGGCGATCAACACCAGCGGCGCGGTGCTCTGGGGCCGGCCGGGCTCGAGCGACGAGCGCTCCATCGGCAGGGTGAAGACGAAGGTGGTGCCCTTGTGCTCCCCCCGCTGCGCCCAGATCTCACCGCCATGCAAGCTGACGAAGTCCCGGCAGATGGTGAGGCCGAGGCCCGACTGGGCGTAGCGATCGAACAGGCGGGGCAGCTGTTCATCGGGCACGCCAGCGCCGTCGTCCTCGACCACCACCCGCGCCAGCGCGCCGTCCGGCAGCCGCACCGGCGTGCAGCGGACGCACACCTTGCTCGCGCCCTTGGCGTGGGCGAGCGCGTTGGTGATCAGGTTCTGAAGCACCTGGCGGATCTTCAGTTCGTCGCCGAGCACGTCGACGCTCATCGGCGCCTCAACCTGCAGCGCCACCGACTGTTCCCGGGCGA
>JAYVRT010000458.1:0-5783 GCA_043776025.1 Archangiaceae bacterium
TCGAGCGCCTCGAGCCCCTCGTTCTTCTGGGCGCTCACCGCCACCACCGGCACCCCGAGTTCCGCCTGCAGCCCGGCGACGTGCACCTGCAGCCCGCGCGCAGGGAGCATGTCGACCATGTTGAGCGCTACCACCACCGGCACTCCGGTCTCGATCACCTGGAGCACGAGGTAGAGGTTTCGGGTCAGCTGGGTCGCGTCGACCACCAGCACCACCACGTCCGGCGGCTCGAGCGGCGCGAGCCCGCAGATCGCCTGAATCGCCACCTGCTCCTCGGCGCTACGGGCGGTCAGCGAGTAGGTGCCCGGGACGTCGAGCACCTCGACCTTGCGGCCACTGGGGAGGACGCGCTGCCCTGACTCGCGCTCGACGGTGATGCCGGGGTAGTTGCCCACGCGCGCCGAAAGGCCGGTGAGCCGGTTGAACAGCGTCGTCTTGCCGGTGTTGGGGTTGCCGGCGATGGCGACGCGCGGAAGGGCGCCGGCGCTCATCGGCGCTACTCGGGCACGACGGTCAAGTGCCGCGCCTCGCCCTGGCGCACCGTCAACCGGCAGCCGCGCACCTCGAGCTCCATCACCCCGGTGCGATCCAACCGGCGCACGACCTTGATCGCCGTCTGCGGCAACAGGCCCAGCTCCATCAGGCGGCAGCGAAACGCGCGCTCCCCCTCGACGCGCACCAGGCGTCCGCTGCTACCGGGGGCCAGCATGTCCAGGGACGTCACGGGTTTCCTCTGTTGCGATTGCTACTCAGTCTCAATATCCAACACAAGCGGCACCGTTCCACCGGCCTGATGCAGCCCATCACTGTTTGTTCTCCGAAGGCGGGGCCTCGAGGGGCGGCGCGAGATCGACCGCGAAGATGACCTTCGCGATCCACCGTTCGGGGCCAACGAAGCCGTACCCGACCCCGAGGTTGAGCTCGAAGAGCTTGCGGCCCGATTCCCACTCGAAGTCGAGCGCGCCGAAGAGGCGGTGGGTCTGCGCCGAAGGAGGGTCCGGCCGGGCGATCGGCCCGAGCGCGGCGAAGTACTCCGCGCCGACGGCGAGGAAAGGCAGCACCCGCACCGCGAGCTTCAGCGCCGGCTCGAACTCCGGCTGGCCATTCTGCGCGCCGCCGAGCGGGATCGCGACGATGGGGTTGGCCGAGAAGTAGAGCCGCTTCCAATCGACGTCGATTACTGGGCGGATCTCCCAGGCGAACTCGCCTTCTTCGTAGTCGGCGCGCGTCGCCGAGAGCTCCTGGTTGAGCGACAGCCCGACGACGCCCCACACCTTGCGTGGGACGCGCGCCTTGAACCGCAACTTGATGCCCGCGTAGTCGAAGGTGCCGTCGGCTCGCACCGCGAACGAGAGGTACGCCCCGGCCTCGCACCAGTCAGCCAGTCCGACGTGGGGCTCGATCGTCAGGTGGGTGACGTGGTTGGTCGGCCGGACCTCGCCCTCGAAGCTCCGGCTGCCCACGAGGAAGTGGTTGAGGTGCAGCTCCGCGCCCACCTGGCCCGCGGGAGCGGTCTGTGAGTTGTAGACCTGGATCTCGAAAGCGTCTTGCGCGGCCGCGGAGCCGGCCGCCAGCAGCGCGACCCACCCCACCCAGCTTCGACGGCCCATGGGAGAAGCATCTCACGCGTCGACATTGAGTATCAATATCAAAATCGTGGAAAACTTATTAACAATTATTACGTCATTAGTAATGCATTCCGCCGTTGCGACCGGCAGCCTGGCTCAGGGGAACAGCATCATCGACGACCAGGCGGCGCCCTGCTTCTCGTACACCGTCCGCTCGTGCAGCCGGTTCTCGCGCGCCTTCCAGAACTCGATCCGCTCGGGGACGATTCGGAAGCCACCCCAGTGCGGCGGGCGGGGCACCGGCGCCCCGTCGTACTTCGCGGTGAACTCCGCCACCCGCTGCTCGAGCGTCTTCCGCGCGTCCAGCGGCTCGGACTGCTTCGAGGCCCACGCGCCCAGCTGAGAGACCCGGGCCCGGGTCGCGAAGTACGCGTCGGACTCGGCGGCGGCCACCTTCTCCGCCACGCCCTCGACGCGGACCTGCTGGTCGAGCGACGGCCAATGGAAGCAGAGCGCCGCGTGGCGCTGCCCGAGCAGCTCCTGCCCTTTGCGGCTCTGGTAGTTGGTGAAGACGGTGAACCCGCGGGGGTCGAAGTCCTTCATCAGCACCACCCGCGCCGAGGGACGCCCGTTGGCGTCGACGGTGGCGAGGGTGACCGCGTTCGGATCCTTCGGTTGGTGGAGCTTCGCCTCCTCGAACAGCGCGGCGAAGCGGACGAAGGGCTCGTTGAGATCAGTTGGCATCTTCGAAGGGCTTTTAGTCCGCAAGGGCTGCTATTCAAGCCGCGCCTTGAAGGTGCTCTTTCTGGTGTCAGAAGTCGCGCCGTACTCCAAGACCGGCGGCCTGGGGGACGTGGCGGGAGCGCTCCCGTCGGCGCTCGCCCGCCGTGGTCACCAGGTCCGGGTGGTGTCGCCTCGCTACGGCTGCGTCTCGACCGACGGCCTGGGCCCCGCGCGCAGCCCGCTGACGCTCCAGTTTCCCTTTGGCTCCGCCACCGCGCGCTTTCGCTCCAGCGTGGCCGCCGGCGGCTACGAGGCCGTCTTCGTCGAGCAAGACCACTACTTCGGCAGCCGGCAGGGCCTGTACGGCGAGCCCGACGACGCCCGGCGGTTCGGCTTCTATGCGCTGGCGGCGCTGGCCCACGCTCAGGCGACGGGGTTCATCGCCGACGTGGTGCACCTGCACGACTGGCAGCCAGGACTCGCCGCGCTCGCGCTCAAGCGCGCGTTCTCCAGTCCCACACGCGTGGTCACCACGCTCCACAACCTCGCGCACCAGGGAAACTTCGACCGGCAGACCGCGCCGGATCTCGGCGTCCCCTGGGACCTGTTCCATTCCCAGGGCGTCGAGTTCTACGGGCACTTCAGCTTCCTCAAGACGGCGATCGCCTTCAGCGATGCGCTCACCACCGTCTCCCCCACCTACGCCCAGGAAATTCAGACGCCCGAAGGCGCCAACGGGCTCGATGGTCTGCTGCGCCACCGCAAGGCGGTGCTCACCGGCATCCTCAACGGCATCGACGCCACCGAGTGGAATCCCGACCAGGACACCCACCTCGCCGCGCCGTTCACCCGCGACGACATCAGCGGCAAGGAGCACTGCACCCGCGCGCTGCTGCAGGAGTTCGGCCTCGGGCCCCACCCACGCGGCCCGGTGTTCGGCTCGGTCGGCCGGATGGCGGACCAGAAGGGCGTCGAGCTGTGGCAGCAGGTGGTGCAGACCCAGCTGCAGCGCGGCGGGTACGCGGTGGTGCTCGGGAGCGGCGAACGCCGGTTCGAGGATGCCTGGCGCGCGCTCGCCCGGCAGTTTCCCACCCGCCTCGGGGTGAGGATTGGCTTCGACGAAGGCGTCGCCCATCGCATCGAGGCGGGCAGTGACTTCTTTCTCATGCCCTCGAAGTTCGAGCCCTGCGGCCTCAACCAGCTCTACTCGTTGCGCTATGGAGCGATTCCCATCGTCCGCGCCGTCGGGGGCTTGAGGGATACGGTGGTCGACCTGTCGGTGCAAAACGACGCGACTGGAATCTGGTTCGAGGACTTCTCCGTCGCCGCGCTCGCCGGCGCTTGCGAGCGGGCCTGGGCGCTGTGGGACGACGCACCCCGGCTCTTCGCGGTTCGCCGCCGCGGCATGGCGCAGGACTTCTCGTGGGACCGCTCGGCCGCGCAGTACGAAGCCGTGTACGCAACCGGCCAGAACGCGTAAACAGGCAAGCGGTGGCGCAGGAAACAGAGCTCGGCGGATATCAACTGGTCGGTCGGCTCGCCGTGGGCGGGATGGCCGAGGTGTACCAGGCGAAGGCCCGCGCCACGACTCAGAAGAGCCCCGGCGAGCCCGAAGACGTGGTGCTCAAGCGGCTGCTGCCGGCGTACCGCAACGAAGGCAGCTACGTGAAGGCCTTCGTCGACGAGGCGAAGCTCACGGTGCGGCTGCGCCACCCGCACATCGTCCGCACCTACCGCTGCTTCAAGGCGGGCATCGACTACCTGATGGTGCAGGAGCTCGTCGCCGGCCGGACGCTGTCGTTCATGCAAGAGGCGTTCGTCAAGGCGGGCGCGTCGATGCCGCTGTCAGCCTCGGCGTACATCACCAGCTGCCTGCTCAAGGCGCTCGACTACATCCACCGGGCGAAGGTCGGCGACAACGGCGCGCCGATCGTCCACCGCGACGTCAACCCCGCCAACATCCTGCTGTCGATCGGCGGCGACGTGAAGCTCACCGACTTCGGCGTCGCCGAGGTCGAGGGCGTGATGCGCGGCACCGAGGGCGCGCTCCGGGGAACGATCGCGTACATGTCGCCCGAGGCGGTGCTCGGCCAGGCGGTCGATCACCGGGCCGACCTCTTCGCCGCCGGCGTCATTCTCTGGGAGCTGTTCAGCAACCAGCGCCTCTTTGCCGGCAACTCCGAGCTGGAGATGATGCAGAAGGTCCGCGACGCGCGGGTGCCGGGAATCCAGCGCTTCAACGCCGAGGTGCCCGACTACGTCGCCGGCGTCGTGCGCAAGGCGCTGTTCGCGGATCGCGCGCTGCGCTTCCAGTCGGCCGCTGAGTTCCAGAAGGCGCTCGAGGTCGGGGCCCGCCGCGCCGGCTGGCCGATGACGGTCGACGCGCTCAAGCCGCTGCTGGGCGGGTGAGCGTGGTGCGCCACTGGGCCGTGGGCGTCACGCTGCTCGCGCTCGGCTGCAAGGGCGCCCCCCCGGTGAGGGACGACGCTCCCGTCACGGTGCAGCGGCTCCAGGTCTCCTTCGACGCCGCCGGCCGCGGAGAGCTGCAGCTGGGCCTGTTCGTCCGCGGCTCGAAGGGCACGGCCACTCAGGCGCAGTGGCAGCTGCTGCTCGACGGCCGGCCGGTCGGCAGCGGGGTGCAGCTGTTGTCCCAGCGAATGAACGAACGGGGCACCGCGATCGACCTCACCGCGCCGCTGCCGCTGCCCCGCGCCAACCGCGACGAGGGCTGGCGAAACGTCGCGCTGGAAATCTCCGGCGAGCTTTCGATCGACGAGACGCTCGCCGAGCGGTTTCCCTTCGCCTTCCGCCGCCAGGCGCTGGTCAGCGGCGCTCCGCGGCCGTAGCGCTCTTAACCCCACAAATCGCCTGAGTTGATCCCGCCTCGCTTGCCCGCTGCCCTGATCTCTTTGTCGCTTGCCGGTTGCGGGCCACTCGGCCCGCGCTCTCCGCGCTTCGCGATATCTGGGCGTCGTTCGTCGCGATCCGGGCTCCACCCAGGCGATCTGGGGTTAGATCGCCAGCGCGGCGAGCCGTTCTTTGAGCTCCGTCAACTGGGCTCGGACCTCGGCGTCGCTCAGCTCGGCGGCCGGCTTTGCCCGGGTGCGCCGCAGGTAGCCGTCGAAGTCGGGCTCTCGGCCGTAGAGCGTCTCACCCGCGCTGAGCGCCCGGGCGAAGGACGCCGCCGCCACCCCGGTCTTCAGCTCGAGGTGAAGGCCGGCCTGCTCGAGCAGCTGGCCCACCAGCGACCGCGCGTTGCGATCATGGGTCGCGAGCACCGTCTGGGTTTGCTCGTCCGTGAGGTCGCGCAACAGCGCCAGCGCCGGCTCGACGAGCGCGCTCAGGTCGTCGTGGGTGAAGGCGGGCTCGCCCTCCGCCTGCTGCAGCCGTTCACGCAGCAGCAACATCTGCCGCTTTGCCTCCATGCGCACGTGGCGCCAGGCCGGCATGGTGGAGAAGATGTCGATGTCGGCGTCGACCGCCTTTGCCAGC
>JAYVRT010000459.1:0-5777 GCA_043776025.1 Archangiaceae bacterium
CGAAGTGTTGAGCGAGTGGGTCAGCCACGGCACCCCGGCCCGGCTGGCGTAGAGCGACGGGATGCTCGGCGGCGAGTGCGGCCCGAAGACGTCGAGCGACTGATCGTACATGTACGCCAGCACCTCGGCCGCGCCCGCCTCGAGCGCCTTGCCCTGCCCCTTCACGGTCACCTTGAAGGTCTCCTTCGCACCTGGCCGCAAGGTGTCGCGGAAGGTGCTGAACGACAGCTGCAGCTCCTTGTTGTCCCAGGGGACGAAGATCGAGCTCTGGAACTGCAGCAGCTGCCAGTCGCGCACCGCGGTCACCAGCACCGAGAAGCCGCCGCGGTCGTCCGCCGTCACTGGCCGGTCGATGATCGCCGCGTCCTTGCCTCCGTGGATCAGGCGGCGATCGATCCGCTTGCCGCCCCGGTAAAACTCGACCAGCAGCGGCTGGCCCTCGAAGCCCGAACCGATCGCGAAGCGCGCGGTCTCCCCGACGGCGACGGAGCTCTTCTCGGTCAGCAGCAGCGCCGGGACCTTGAGCTTGAAGCTGGGGGCAATCACCAGGAAGTCGACCTGGGTCTGAAACTTCTCTCCCGCTTCGTCCTTCGTCTCGTACTTGAGCCGGTAGGCGCCCGCCTTGAGCTTGCCGAGCTTCGCCACCGCGTCGCCCTTGTCGTCGTGGGTCAGCTCACCCGCCTGCTCCTGGAGCCCTTCCTTCCACGCGCGGGTCGTCGCCGCCCAGCTCCAGCCGGTCTGCCAGCGCGGCTTGATCGAGTCGCCGACCGATCGGTAGGCGTCGGTCTTCTCCTCCAGCGGGCTGCGGGCGATCGGCTCCTCCGAGGGCATCAGCGGCGCCGCCGGCTCGGTGAGGGCGAAGAGGCGGAAGCTGCCCTTGCCCGCGCGCGGGTTCCCGTCGAGATCGGTGCGGTGGGCGCTGACCTTCGCCTCGTCGCCGTCGCGGACGAACTGCCCATCGAGGCTGGCGCGGGCCTCCACCGACACCAACCCGAGCCGCGTCGACTTGTTCGCCGAGCGGGTCTCTCCGCCGTCGTCGGTGACGTCGGCGTCGACGGTGTAGCGGTAGGTGACGTCGCGCGACAGCTTCGGATCCGCCTCGGGCTTGAAGTTCACGTCGAACGTGCCGTCGCTCTTGAGCGCGGCGACGCCGGTGGCCACCACCTGCGAGCGAGACGCGGGCGGGCTCCAGCCCCACCACCCCCACCACCACGGCCACTGGGGGCTGCGCTCGACCCGCCAGCGCACCTGGCCCGAGGTCACCGGCAGCCCGAAGTAGTACTTCGCTTCGCCGGTGAGGGTCGCGGGGGCGTTGAGCTTCAGCGCCTTGCCGGTGTCCTTGAAGGCCACGGTGAAGGTCGGCCGTTTGTACTCCTCGACCCGGACGAACGAAGTCCCGTTGTTGGCCTGCACCCGCCACTGTCCGAGCAGCCGCCCGGTGGGAATGAGGAACTCGCCGGCCGCCGAGCCGAAGCCGTTGGTCTTCACCGTCTTCCGCTCCACCACCTGGTAGTTCGGGTCCATCAGGCTGATCGTCACGTCGCGGTCCGGCAGGGTCTTGAAAGACGTGCGATCGGCGTTGGCGTGGTACGCGACCACCTTCCACAGCAGCTTCTGCTGCGGGCGATAGACGCTGCGGTCGGTGTAGATCAGCGTCCCGTCCGTCTCGCTGGGGTTGCCGGAGTAGAAGTTGATGCCCTGCTGCTCGAGCGCCTCCTCGACGCCCTTGCGGGCGAGCACGTAGAAGCTGCGGTCGGTGGGCCGGCCCTGCGCTGCGAAGCGAATCGTCCCGTCCGTGGCGGTCGTCTGCGACTCTTCTTTGCGCCGCTGGTTGTCGTAGCGGTAGCTCCACAGCTCGACCTGGGCCCCGGCCACCGGAGCGCCCGTCGCGCCGTCGATGACGCCGACCTCGACCTGTCCTTCGGTGTGCCGCACCACCAGCGCCAGGTTGGAGATCACCACCATCACCGCGATCGCGCGGTTGCTGACGTCGCCGAAGTCGGGCCTGGCAGAGGCGATCACCACCCACAGCCCGCTCTTCTTCAGCGGCGGCGTGACGTAGGTGAGGTGCGACTTGTAGTCAGGCGTCGGGGGAAGGCTGGCCGTCCAGGTGTGGTCCGGCGGCTTGCTCAGCAGCGCCTTGACCTCGTTGTTGTTGGGCAGCATCTGGTAGTCGGTGCGGGCCGAGAGGAAGGCGCCGAGGTCCAACCGGTAGGCGCGGAAGTGGAGGCTCGCCAGGTTCCGGGCGGTGACCTGGATCGAGCGCTTGCCCGCCCCGTCGGACTCCATCGCGGTCATCCCGAAGTCCGGGGCGTCGATGGTGGCGACGAGGTGCACGCAGCGCCGGCCGCCGATGCTCTGGGGGTAGGCCGTCGCGCCCGCCTGCGCCATCGCCCGCGCCTTCACCAGGTCGCCCTCGGCCCGGTACCACTGGGAGATCGCGTCGCGGGCCATCGCCGACCACGGCAGATCCTTGACGGCGTCGAGCCGGCCTTCGAGGTCGGCGCGGATCAGCGCGTGGGCGTCTTGTTCGGTGTAGGCGTTGTGCAGCGCCTGGAGCCGTTCGATCCGCGCGTTGAGCGCCGCCTCGCGTTCGCCCTTCTTCGCATGCCACGCCTCGAGATCGTCGAAGAGGATCCCCACCCGCACCATCGGGTGTACCGCCGGGTCGGCCGGGTTGAGAGAGACCGCCAGCGGCGGGTTGCCACGGATCAAGGCCTTGAGGTCGAGGCGGAACAGCTCGTTCGACTGCTCCGGGGTCCAGGTGGCGGTGTTCACCAGCGCCTGGGCCCAGAGGTAGGTCAGCGCGTCGCGCAGCGTGCCGCGGATCCCCGCCGGGTAGTCGTTGGCGACGAAGTACTCTCCGAGGGTGCCGATCGGCTCGGCGCCGAGCAGCTCGCGCTGCTTCCACACCTCGCCATAGGCCCGGTGCATCTCGGCGTACAGCTGATCGGCGGTCCACGCCTTGAGGTCCACCGCCCCCTTGGTGTCGACCTTCTCCCGTTTGCGGATCTCCCAGTTGTACTGGTTGACGTAGCGGAACAGCGACGCGGCGTAATAGAGGTTCACCGCGTTCTGGGCCATCAACCCCTGGGGCCAGGGCTCCTCGCGCAGGCGCTTGACCGCGGTCTCGAAGCCGCCCAGCCCAATCCGCAGCTGGGTGACCTTGATCAAGCTGCGGGCGTGCTCGAGCCCGTCGGTGCCGGCCTTCGCGGCGGTGAGCCTCGCCTCGGCTGCGGTGGCGGCTGCTTCGAACTTCTGCTCGGCGACCAGCTTGTCGACCTGGGCCCAGGTGGGGGTCTGACCCAGCACTGCGAGACTGAGGAGGAGAGTGATCATGGCGGGCGGACCATAGACGCCCGTCGCCAAGGGGTGGTTTCGTTTCGACTACCGGTAGCCCTGCGCCTGAAGCTTGAACAGGTGCGCGTACCGCCCGTCCTTCGCCAGCAGCGCCTCATGGCTTCCCAGCTCAGAGAGCGCTCCATGCTCGAGCACCGCGATCCGATCGGCCATCCGCACTGTCGAGAACCGGTGAGAAATGACGATCGCGCTGCGGTCCTTCGCCAGCCGCTTGAAGCGATCGAACAGCTGCACCTCGGCCTCGGCGTCGATCGACGCGGTGGGCTCGTCGAGGATCAGGATCTGCGCGTCGCGCATGAAGGCGCGGGCGATCGCCAGCTTCTGCCACTGCCCGCCCGACAGCTCGTGCCCCTTCTCGAACCAGCCCCCGAGCACCGTCTCGTACTTGTCCGGCAGCGACTCGATCAGCTCCCCGGCGCCGCCGTCCTCCGCCGCCCGCTTCACCACCAGCGGGTCGGTGATCCGCCCGACGTCGCCCAGGCCGATGTTCTCCCCGGCGCTGAACTGGTACCGGACGAAATCCTGGAACACCGCGCCGAAGCGCTGGCGCAGGTCCTTGACGTCGAAGTCCCGCAGGTCGACGCCGCCGTAGAGGATCTCGCCCTCGGTCGGCTCGTAGAGCCGCATCAAGAGCTTCACCACCGTGGACTTGCCGGCCCCGTTCTCCCCCACCAGGGCCAGCTTCTCTCCGGGAGCGATCGTCAGGGTGAAGTGCTCCAGCGCCCACTTGTCGCGGCCGGGGTACTTGAACGACACGTTGCGGAACTCGATCGCGTGCTGGCCCGCGGGCAATGACTTCGCCGGCAGCGAGCGCGGCTGCTCGGCGTCGGTCGGCAGGGCGAGGAAGAGGAAGAGGTTCGACATGAACAGCGCGTCTTCGTACATCCCCGCCACCGCGCTCAACACCGCCTCGAACGACGACTGCCCCTGCCGGAACACCGCGAGCCCCAGCGTCAGATCGCCCAGCGAGATCGTCCCCGCCGCCGCGCGCGAGGCCACCGAGAGGTAGCAGGCGTAGAAGGACGCGAGAGAGACCGCCCCGAAGAGCGTGCCGAGCAGCAGCCGCTTGAGCGCCAGTTTGCGATCCTCCTTGAGGAACTTGGCGAACAGCGTCCGGTACCGGCCGATCACCAGGGGCCCCAGGTCGTAGAGCTTGACCTCTTTGACGTGGGAGTCGCGGGTGAGGATCCACTCCAGGTAGTTGAGCTTGCGGCCCTCGGGCGCGCGCCACGAGGAGAGCCGGAAGGCTTCTCCTGACAACCGGGTCTCGGCGATGAACGAGGGGATCGCCGCGACCACCAACAGCACCACGCTCCACCACGCAACCGACCAGAGCAGCACCGCGAAGGTGGCCAGCGTCAGCAGGTTCTTGAGCACGTTGACGCCGGCCATCGCCAGCGACAGCGGCCGCATCGACGCCTCGCGCCGGGCGTTCTGGAGGACGTCGTAGGTGTTCGAGTCCTCGAAGTGCTTCAGCTCGAGGGTCAGCGACTTGTCGAGGATCCGCTCGTTGATCAGGTTGCCGAGGTTGACCCGAAGCAGCTCGCGCGCGAAGCCGGCGAGGCGGCCGATCGTCAACGCCACCACCGCCAGGCCCAGCTCCCAGGCGACGAACTTGAGGACCTCGGCACGGTCAGCCTCGGCGCCGCTCTTCGCCGCCCGGACCACCGCGTCGATGATCAGCTTGCCCACCCACGCCACCGCCGCCGGGAGCAGCGCCTGAACCAGCGTCAGCCCCGCGAGCGCCACCGCGCTGGTCCGGTCGGCCGCCCAGACCAGCCCGAGCGTCTTCGGCAGCTGCTGGAGCAGTTCCCGCGTCGAGACACGGCGCTGGCGGGGAGAGGCGGGAGGCGACATGCACCTACCCTAACCGCGAGAAGCCCTTGTGCATCAGCCGAATGGACAGGGGGGGCTGGGCGCGCGCGCTTTTCCGGGCAAACTCAAGGCCGATGCGAACACTTCCGGCGGCCCTGCTCGCAGCGATGGTTGCCGGGTGTTCGGGCTCACCGGGGTCGGGCCTCTCGATCACCGTCGAATTCGCGCCGAGCTCGCAGGCCCAATGCGCCGTCGTCGGAGTCCAGCAGAAGGGAACCTTCACCACCTTCGCCACCATGCCGGGGGTGGCTCGCAAGGGGAGGAGCTCAATCATCGTCGGGGTCGAGCGGACCCCCTCGATCCACGGCTCGGTGATTCCGTTCGCCCGCGGGTATGCCTCCGCGGACTGCTCAGGGCCGATCGCTGAGTCGACGACCTCGGCGGTGGTCGACCTCGATCTACCCCGCGTTCAGCACGTCACGTTGACGCTCCAGGGGCAGCTGCCGGACGGGGGCACGGGAGGCGGTGCGGGTGGTGCCGGCGGCGGCTCAGCCGGCGGCTCGGCCGGTGGCGCGGCGGGTGGTGCGGGCGGCGGCTCAGCC
>JAYVRT010000460.1:0-5775 GCA_043776025.1 Archangiaceae bacterium
GAAGCCTCTGCCCGCGCCGGTGGCGAAGGATCCGAAGAAGGCGGGCAAGGACAAGAACCTCCTCACCGACACGCCCGAGGCGCCCGCCGAAGAGCTCGATGACCAGCTCGACGCCGAGTCGCAGGACGAGGTGAAGGAAGACTTCGAGGTCTCCTTCGCGCGCGACTTCGTCATCGCCGCGCCGTTCGTCCGCCGCGACAAGATGCTCGAGGCGGGCAAGGGCTTCGTCGCCGAGAAGCGCCAGGTCGAGGAGAGCCGCATCGCGTCGGCGATCGGCGCGCTGGGCATCGACTGGACCCCGGGGGAGACCCCGAAGAACGTGCTGCTCGCGGGCACCGTCAAGCCGGGCATCGACAAGAAGATTGCCGCCGGAGAGACGGTGCAGCTCGAGGTGACCGCCGAGAACAAGGGCACCGAGCCGCTGCGCCGTCTGCGGGCGTGGACCGAGAGCGACAACGGCTACCTCGACCACCGCGAGTTCCTCTTCGGAATGGTCAAGCCGGGCGAGAAGAAGACCTGGAGCGTTCAGGTGAAGCTGCCCAAGGACCTGACCTCCCGCCGCGACGGCGTGACGGTGAAGTTCCAGGACGACAGCGGGCAGCTGCAGGAAACAGTGCTCGGCGAGGTCTCGTTCACCGAGCTCGCCCGGCCTGCCTTCTCTTTCAACTACCAGGTGATCGACGACTGCCCGGGCTGCAACGGCGACGGCATCATCCAGCGCGGCGAGGAGCTCACCCTCTTCGTCGACGTCACCAACACTGGCACCGGCAAGGCGCTCGACACCTTCACCAGCATCAAGAACGCCTCGGATCAGAACGTCTTCATCGAGAAGGGCCGGTTCAAGCTGGGCGAGCTCTCCCCCGGCGAGACCAAGACCGCCCGGTTCAACCTCCAGGTGAAGAAAGGCTACGTCGGCAGCGACTTCGGCCTCAGGCTGGCGATCATCGACGAGCCGCTGGAGGAGTTCACCGCCGACAAGCTGATGATTCCGGTGGAGCCCGAAGGGACCCCTGCGGTGGCGCTCGAGGCTCGCAAGGGCGTGGTGAAGATCAACGAGAAGGCGGACCTGCTCGTCAGCGCCGACCCCAACAGCCGCGTCTTCGCCCGGCTGCCCAGGGGCGCGATCGTCAGCGAGCTCGCCCGTGGCAGCGCCGTCTCCCGAATCGAGTACGACAAGGATCGCTTCGCCTTCGTCCACCTGGCTGATGTCCGCGACGCCAAGGGCGCCAAGGCAGCGCTGCCGAAGGACGCGAGCTTCGTCGCGCTGCGCAGCCCGCCGGACATCTCGCTCTCCGTCGACCCCACCCAGGGGGGCGTGATCGCCGACACCGAGCGCTTCACCCTCTCGGGTGTGGTCTCCGACCCTGCCCTGCTCGACGTCTACGTGCTGGTCAACGACCAGAAGGTCTTCTTCCGGGGCCGCGAGCCGAGCGAGGACTCGAAGATGAAGTTCACCACGGAGTTCGCGCTCAAAGAGGGCAACAACCTCGTCACTGTCGTCGCCCGCGAGAGCCAGGACTTCGCCAGCCGCAAGACGGTGGTGATCCGCCGGCGCCCGCCGGCGGTGGCGCAGAAGCTGGCCCCGGCCCCGAGCCAGGCCAAGCCGTAGCAGCCGGCCCATCGCGGATTAATTGATCGGCCCGGGCGCGACGGATAGCGTCGCCCCAATGGGTCGATTCCGTGTCCTCGCGAGCCTCACCTTCGCCCTGATGGCTGTGCCTGCGTCTGCCGATCCCAACGACTTCAAGATCTTCCAGCTGGGTAACCCGAACCCGACTGGCACTGGCTTCAACGTCGAGGCGAACAACAACTTTCGAATCTTCGCCCGGACGTTCGCGGCCGCGCTGACGTCGGTCAACCTCTCTCCTCCCGAGACGCTCGGCCACTCGGGCTTCGCCTTCTCGGCGGAGACGTCGGTGGTCAGCTTTGGAGACACCCGGGCGCCGAACGCCGGAGGCCTCCCCACCGAGGGCGCTCTCATCCCGGTCAACGGCATGCCTGGCGCCTACTCCGGGCTGATGGTGATCCCGTCGCTCCACGTCCGCAAAGGTCTCCCCTTCTCGTTCGAGCTCGGCGCGCGCGGCGCGTGGATCGAGAAGAGCCGAATGGGCGCCGGCACGCTCGAGCTGAAGTGGGCGGTCAATGAGGGCTTCACCTACCTCCCGGACATCGCGATCCGGGGCAACATCACCAAGCTGCTCAACAGCCGGGACTTCGACATCACCGCCGGCGGCCTCGACCTCGGCATCGGCAAGCAGTTCGCGCTCGGAGGCATGGTCACGATCACCCCCTACATCGGCTGGAACCTGCTCTTCGTCGGTGCCTCGACCGGGAACGTCGACTTCCATCCCACCCGTACGCTGGCCGACTCCGACAAACCCAGCGAGCAGTTCAAGGACATCTACATCTTCGATTCCCTCCAGGCGATTTCGAACTCCCACAACCGCTTCTATGGTGGGGCGCGCTTCGTCGGCGGCGTGCTGATGATCGGCGCCGAGTTCTCGTACTCCGTCCTCGGCAGCTTCAAGGACAAGGCGACCGCCACCGAACGCCAGATCCCGGCGGTGATGGCCGGTAACTTCACCCTCGGCCTCGACTTCTAGACAGCGGCGCGCAGCTTCGCCGGTCGGTTGGTGATCAGCAGATCCACGCCCATCGCCTGGAGCTCCCGCGCCCGCGACGGGTCGTCGACGGTCCAGGTCGCGACCTGCAGCCCGCGGCGGTGCCAGAAGGCCACCCGCTCGGCGGTGCACTGGGAGTGGTGGGGGTGAATCGCGTCGCGCCCGACCAGCGGCTGCCACAGCCACGCCTGGGGAAACCAGGAACGATCGGGGTCGATCAACAGGCCGCGCCGCACCGTGGGCGCCGCCCGCGCCAGCCTGGCGAGGTTCAGCGGGTTGAAGCTGGAGACGATCACCCGCCCCTCCTCGCCGCGAGCCAGCAACAGCCGCCCGACCGCGACGCTGAGCCCGCGGTCGTCGGCCTCGTCGCACTTGAGCTCGACGTTGACCAGCCGAGGGGCCAGCACCGCGTCGAGCACCTCTTCGAGCCGCGGGATCCGTGCCGGGGCAAACCCCAACGCCGAGCCGACGTCGGCGCGCTGCAGCTTCCACCAGGGGGTCCGCGTCACCACCCAACCGCGGCGGGCCAGCCGGGACAGCTGCTCGTCGTGGCAAACCACCAGCTCTCCGGTCGCGCAGCGCATCACGTCGAGCTCGACGCCGTCGGCCCCCTGCGCCACGGCGCCGCGGAAGGCCTCGAGCGTGTTCTCAGGGAAGTCGGCGCTCGCGCCCCGGTGGCCGAGGATCAGCATCGAGCCTCGTTGTCGCTCATCGGGGCGCGGCGTCAAGTTGCGCGATCGGCTGGTTTGTGACTCTCCTGTGGTCATGAACATCGGCTTCGGCGAGCTGGTGATGCTCGTCGTGATCATCGCGATCATCTTCTCCGCCTCACGGATGGGCGCGCTCGGCAACGCGATCGGCAAGTTCGTCTACTCGTTCAAGAAGGCCTCGGAAGGCGACGACCTCGTCGACGTCAAGCCGGCCCAGAGGCTCGCCGGCGGTCAACCGATCGAAGACGCCCAGCTGGTCGACGAGAAGAAGCAGGGCTGAACGGGTCGCGCCAGCGCCCTCAGGCGGTCGCCGCCAGCAGCGCGTGGGCGCGGGTGTGGCCGGGGTCGTGGCGGACAGCGTCGGCGAGCGCCTGCCGTGCCTCGACCTTCCGGCCAAGATCCAGCAGGCACAGCGCCAGGTTGAAGCAGGTCGTTGGGTCGGCCCCGTGGCTCTGCAGCGATCGCCGGTAGTAGGCCTCGGCGTGGGACAGCTGCCCGGCGCGGTGGAGCACGGTGGCGATCTCGAACGCGAGATCGTTGGGATCTTCGAGCTCGAAGTGGTTGCTCCCCGTCTGATCGAGCGCCGCGCCGAGCGCCGCCACCAGCCCCGCGGGGGTCTGTGGCGAGACCCGGTCCCGCAACAGCCCGCCGATGCGCAACAGGCAGTCGGGGTCGAACTGCGTGAACGCGAGCGCCTGGAGCAGCTGGGGCAGCGTCGCCGGCTCCGCCACCAACTGGTCGAAGAGCTTGAGCGCCTGCAGCGGGAGGTTCGCCGCGCCTGCCGCGCGCCACGCCGAGCGCAGGTGGGGCACTTCGCGCAGTCCCTGGACGAGGCCGTAGGCGCCGAAGCGCGTCTCCGCCTGGGCCGGCGCGAAGAAAGGCCGCCAGCCCGCCCAGGCACGCAGCGCGTCGAAGTTCACCATCGCCGAGATGCAGCCATGGCGGGCGAGCGACGCGGTGTCCTGCCCCTGCACCTCGGCCACGGTCGCCGGGCCCTTGTCGGCGCACAGCCACAGGTGGGGGCGGCGCAGCCGCGTGGCCATCGCGTCGAGGGCGGCGATCGCGCCGGTCGGCCAGAGGAAGCGGCCTTCGCCGACGCGCGCGGCATACCCCTGCACGGGCGGCCCCGGCGGCGGCTCGGTCGCATCGACGAAGCGCCACCGCGTCTGCTCCAGGGGCGCCGCCGGCGCGTCCGCCCAGACCTCCAGGTGCTGTGCCCGCGCCACGCCCCGCTCGGCGCGCCAGGCGTCGTGGGGCAGAGAGTCGAAGAGGTAGTTGGCCACCACCACCACCGCCCCGGCGCCGACCTCGAGGCCTTCGGGCGCCAGCGCGTCGAGGCGTTGCAGCGACAGCCGGCCATCGGAGATCCAGGGCCGCAGCTGGGGGTGCACCCGGGCCGCGGCCACCGAGGCGCCCGAGCCGTCGGTGTACCGGTAATGGAAGGGCACCTGAAGCGCGTCGAGCGCACGCATCAGCGCGAAGGCGAGCCGGCCCGTGCCTCCGCCGAGCTCGACCAGCTGCAGCGGCCTCCCGCAGTCGCGGGCGAACGCGGCGGCGGCGGCGGCGTAGGACGAAGCCAGCAGCGGACAGGAGGTGATGCGCCAGGGGACGACGCCGGAGGTGAAGGCCCGGGGCCCCTGCGCGTCGTAGAACTCGCGCAGCCCGCGCCAGAGCACCGAGCGGGACAGCGGCACCGGGCCGTCGATGCGCAGGGCCTTGGGGCTCACCGCTGCCCCACCGGCTGCAGCAGCACCCGGGCCTGCTCGCGGATCGTCGGGTGGACGCCGCGGTCCTCGGCCAGCTCGCGCAGCTCGGCACCCGACAGCAGGGGGACGATCTTCGCCCCCACCTCGGGCGGCAAGTAGGGGTTGAAGACCAGCGCCTTGCGAACCAGCGGCCGCACCGACCAGCGGGCGCTGCGCCAGATCTCCAGCAGCGGCTCGGGCCGCGCCGGCCTCCGGGCGGCGATCCGCACCACCAGCGCCTCGGTGAGCCTTGGGTTGATCAGCACGTTGCGGATCACCGAAGGCTCGGCGACCACCGCCAGCTTCGACAGCTCGTCGGGGTTGCGCGTGAGGCGCGCGATCTGTTTCAGCTGGCCCAGGGGCAGCGAGAAGAGCCTCGAGTCCGCCCGCTTCGCCGCGTCGAGCTCGTACTCCCGTTGCGGGGGAGCGACGGAGAAGAGCAGCTCGACCTCGTCGAGATCCTGCAGCGCCGCGACCCGGCGCAGGGCCGTCGCATAGGGGATCTGCGCCGCTTCCATGTCGAGGGCGCGGGTGAACGCCGGCAGCACGCAGGTCGCTGGCTCCCAGCCTTCGCGGGCCAGCTGCATCAACGAGCGCAGCAGCTCGGTGGCGTCGGTGGGGGGCAATCGGCCGAGCAGGCGGGCGGCCGCCTTGCGCACCACCTCCGCGCCGCCGCCGAGCGCGTGGAGCCGCCGAACG
>JAYVRT010000461.1:0-5774 GCA_043776025.1 Archangiaceae bacterium
GCATCGTCGTGTCGGACACCGAGTTGTGGTTGGGCACCAGCATCACCGGCCCGTGGTTCAGGTGCTCGAAGCCCCGGGCCTCGATCGTTACCCGGGGAATCACCCACATCGTGCCCCGGCCCCACATCTGGGAGAACCACCCCATAACGGCCCGCTTCTTATCCAACCAGGGATTGAAGGGGATGCTGCTGAGCAGCCCGAGGACCGACAGGAAGCAGCCCAGGCCCCAGACCCAGACCCAGAGCAGAAAGGAACCAATCACGCTTTCGTGGGGTTAGTATGACGCGACATGGCGAGCCAGCCGCAAAGTGGGGCCCAGCCGAGATTCCTGGGACGCTACGAGCTGATGTACCTGCTCGGCCAGGGAGGCATGGGCGAGGTGCACCTTGCACGTCTCACCGGTGTCGCCGGGTTCGAGAAGCTGTGCATCGTGAAGACGATCCTTCCGTCGATGATGACCGACCCGCAGTTCGTCGATCGGTTCCATCACGAGGCGAAGGTGCTGACCCACCTGACGCACAGCAACATCGCGCAGGTCTACGACATGGGAGACGTCGACCAGACGCTCTACATGGCGATCGAGTACGTCGCCGGCGTCGACCTCTCGCGGGTGATCGACCGGGTCCGGCAGATGGAGTCGATGGTGCCGCTGCCGATCGCGGTGATGCTCGGCCAGCAGATCTGCGAGGCGCTCGGCTACGCGCACCGGAAGATCGGCGCCGACGGCGCGGTGCTGGGCATCGTGCACCGCGACGTGTCGCCCCAGAACGTGATGGTCAGCTACGAGGGCGAGGTGAAGGTGATCGACTTCGGGCTCGCCAAGAGCACCGCCCGGAGCAAGCACACCATGCCGTCGACGGTGCTCGGAAAGCTCGGGTACATGTCGCCCGAGCAGGCCAAGGGCGAAGTCGTCGATCACCGCAGCGACATCTACTCGGCGGGGATCGTGATCTGGGAGCTGATCGCCGGCCGGCCGCTGTTCATGGGCGGCACGGTGGGCGAGATGATCGCCCAGATGGCGTTCCCCAAGCCGGTCTCGCTTCGCACGATCCGGCCCGAGGTCCCCGAGGCGCTCGACCGTGCGGTGATGCGGGCGCTCGTGGCCGATTCCGCGGGGCGCTACAACCGTTGCGACGACTTCGCCCGCGCGCTCAACGAGATCGCAGTCCGGGAGAACATCTCCGTCAGCTCCGAGGACGTGGGCAACTACGTCCGCTCGATGTGCCCCGAAGAGTTCGCCGCCGAGCGGCACCTGCAGTCGAAGCTGTCAGCCGAGCGGAAGAAGGGCGGCAGCTCGCCCGCGGTGAAGCTGCCCGCGCCGGAGATCGCCGGGACCGCGATTCGCCCGAGCACCGCTCGCGCTCCCAGTTCCGTCGGGCGCGCCACCGATCAGTTCCCCGGGACGCTGATGCGCGAGCCGGGGCAGCCAGTGCCGATGACCGCCGCCCAGCGCGCGCTGTCGGGGTTGATCGTCGCCCCTGAGGAGGCGACACCACCGCCGGCGACCGCCACCGCGCGGCCGCCTTCCAAGCCGCGCCAGCAACGCCCGCCGTCGCGCCCGGTTCAGGTCGAGCCCGAGGAAAGGTCCGAAGAGGTCGTCGTCCCGAAGAGCAAGGGGCCGATGATCGCGGTGATCCTCGCCACGCTGGTGCTCGTCGGCGGAGGCGTGACTGCCTTCGTCGTGACCCAAAAGAAGGACGCGGGCGACCCGGTGGTGGTAGTCGACCCGCCGCCGAGAAAGGAAGACACGCCGAAGCAAGATCAAGGGGTTGCGAGGGTTGAGGGTGAGAAGGACCCCGCGAAGGAAGATCCGGCCAAAGAACAGCCGGTGAAGGAAGAGCCGGCGAAGGCCGAGCCGGGCAAGGAAGAGCAGGTGAAGCTCGAGCGGGCTGAGATCAAAGGCGAGGTGCTCGTCGTCTTCCGTGACAAGGGCGAGCTGTGGGTGCGTGCCGGTAAGAAAGTGAAGCTCAAGGCCGGTGACGAGGTGAAGGTCGTCGGGCCGCCGATTCAAGGCTCGCTGCTGCGCGACGTCTACGGCAGCGGGGCGCTGATGGAGATCAACGGCTCGGTCGCCCGCATCGACGAGGGCGTCGTGGTGCCGAAGGGAGCGGTGGCGTTCGCGGTGATCGAGAAGGGCGCGGTCGCGGCCCAGGCGAAGAAGAAGGGCGCGTTCGCGGCGGCGGCGGCGAACGCCAACCCTGGCGAGAGCACCCGAGCCGAGCCGTCGAAGCTCGACGCGACCAAGGAGCCGGTCGCCGAGCCTGTGAAGACCCAGCCGGCGAAGACCGAGGTCGCCAGGGCCGAGCCGGCGAAGACCGAACCGGCGAAGACCGAGCCCGCGAAGGTGGAACCGGCGAAGGTAGAGCCGGCAAAGACCGAGGTGGCGCCGGCCCAGAACGCCTTCGTGCTCAAGGGACGGATGGAGTTCGCCGGCTTCCGTGGCGTGTTGCTCCACAACGACACCAACTTCCGCTGGCACGCCTGCGAGCTGCGGATGCCGAGCCGAAAGGTGTTTCAGTTCGATCAAGGCCACGTGATCGAGCCAGGTGACAGCGACAACGTGCGGCGCGGCGACTTCCTCGACGATCGCCGCGAGCCGGACCAGTACATGCTCCAGGGGTACGCGCTGGTGCGGTGCAAAGAGTCCCAGGGCTACGTCTGGTTTGGTAAGCAGCCGCTGTGATCCTCCCCACCCTGATGGTGCTGGCCGCGCTCCCGCCGGAGCTTAAGCCGGTCGAAGAGCACTTCAAGGCCACGCCGGCGCTGACGGCCCGCTTCATCCAGAAGCGGCACTGGGCGGCGCTCAAGGATGTGCTCGAGAGCAGCGGCACCGTCACCTTCGAGCGCAGCGGGCGGATCATCTGGCGCACCGAGAAGCCGTCGGTGAGTGAGCTCGAGCTCGACGGCTCGAAGGCGACGATGCGCGCCCCGAGGCTTGGGACCTCGCAGAGCTTCGATCTCAAGGCCGACCCCGGCATGGCCGCCGTCTTCGAGAGCCTGGCAGCGGTGATGAAGGCGGACTTCCCGTCGATCGACAAGCTGTACGAGCTGAAGCTGACCTCGAAGGCGCCGGTGGCGGTCGAGCTCAAGCCGAAGAACGAGGCCCTGGCGTCCGTGCTCTCGAAGATCTCGCTGAAGTTCGACGGGAAGCAGGACCTGGCGCAGGTCGTCCTCGACGAGGCCGCGGGCGACAGCACCGAGATCGCCTTCTGGGGTCACCTCGCGACCGCGGCCGACGCGGGGCGCTGAGGGCAGCTTGGGCGCACCCCGACAGCTCCACGCGCTTCACCATGCGCTGACCGTCCGGCCCGCGCTCGCGTTGCTGGCCGTGGCGGGGATGATCGGCTTTTTCGCGCTGGCGACGATTCACCTCAAGCTCGACGGTGACATGGCGGCGCTGCTGCCCGGCGGCCCGCGGTCGGCCCAGGAAGCCGCGCGCCTGCTCTCGGACTTCGGGGTGCTCGACACCTTCCTCGTCGAGGTCTCGTCGGCGACGCTGCCGCCTGATCAGATCGCCGAGCAGACCGAGCGGGTGCGCAAGGCGCTGGAGGCCACCGGCGAGTTCGCCTCCGTCCGCAGCGCGCCGCCGACCGCCGAGCTGTTCACCCTCGCGGCGAAGATGCTGCCCCACCGGCTCCAGCTCCTCGGCGATCCCGCCGGGGAGCTGCAGAGGCGGCTCGAGCCGGCGGCGATCGATGCCCGCCTGGCGAAGCTGAAGGAGCAGCTGGCGAACCCGGAGGCGATCGGGCTCAAGCGCAACCTGCTCGCCGACCCCCTCGGCCTCGACGCCGAGGTGCTCAAGCAGGTCACCGGCAGCTCGGGCGACTTCGAGATCGTCGGCCCGGCGCTGATGGCGAAGGATCTCAAGGCCGCGCTTGTGATCGCCCTGCCGAAGCAGAGTGCGCTCTCGGTGGACTCTTCGAACCGGGTGCTGGCTGCGGTGGAGCAGGTCCGCGCGACGCTCCCGGGGGATGTGAAGCTGCGTGGCGTCGGCGGCGCCCGCTTCGTCGCCGAGAGCTCGAACAACGTGAAGCACGACGTCGTCTTCAACCTGCTCAGCTCGGGGCTGGTGTTGGCGGCGATCTTCATCTTCCGCTTTCGGGGGCTGCGGCTGTTCTTGCTCGGCTCGGTGCCGCTGGCGCTGGGCGTGCTCGGCGGCCTGGCCGGGGTGGCGCTGCTCAAGGGGCGGATTCACGGGCTCTCGCTCGGCTTCGGGGCGGCGCTGGTGGGGATCGCGGTCGACTACCCAATCTACCTCTTGAACCTGTCGTGGCACGACGAGGGGACCCCGGAAGAACGGCTTGCGCGAGCGACCGACGCGGTGTGGAGCTCGCTGTGGCTGGGCTTTCTCACCACCGTCGTCGGCTTTCTGTTGGTCGGGGCCTCCGAGTTCCCGGGGCTGCAGGAGCTGGCGCTCTTTGGAGGCATCGGCCTCGCCGTGGCGTTCTTCGTCACCCTGGTACTCGTCCCCCCGCTGAGCGCGAAGTGGGGGCCCGCGAAGTCGCAGCCGGTGAAGTGGGCGGGCACGGTGCCGCAAGCGGCGCTCGGGCCGGGGGCCGCGCTGGCGGTGGCCCTGGCGATGCTCGGCGGCACCGGCTTCCTCGCCTCGAAGGTGAGGTTCGACGGGAACCTTCGCAACCTCGACGCCCAGTCGCCGCAGACGATGCGGGAGCACGCCGAGGTGCTCGAAAGGTTCGGCCTCACCGACGCCGGGGCGCTGGCGGTGGTCCAGGGGCGCGATTCCCAGGCGGCGCTCGAGGCGAACGATGCGCTCTACGAGGCGATCGCCAAAGTGACGGGGGTGAAGAAGGTACGCTCGGTGGCGACGCTGCTGCCTTCGGCGCGGACACAGCGCGGGCGCACCGACGCGCTCAAGCCACTGGACCTCGACGCACTGGCGGCGAAGCTGGGCGAAGCCGCCGAGCGCAGCGGCTTCTCGGCGACCGCCTTCGATGCCTTCTGGAAGGGGGTCCGTGCCGCCCGCGAGGGAGAGCTGGCTCCACTGACGCCCGACGACTTGAAAGGGACGATGGTCGGCGATCTTGCCGCGCGATCGCTGCGCTGCACCGCCGAGGGCTGCCGGGCGATCTCGATCCTCGAGAAGGAGCCGGGGGCGACGATCGTCGGGCTGCCTGCGGACATCTGGCTGATCGACGGCGAGCAGCTCGCGAGCTCGACGGTGGAAAAAATCCCGCGGCAGCTGTTCCGGCTCTGCGGCCTGGGCCTCCTCGCCAACGTGCTGATGCTGTCGTTCGCCTGGCGCTCGCTGCGGCTGGGGATCCTCGCCTGCGCGCCGTGCCTGCTGGGGTTGATGGGCTCGGTGGCGGCGTTCTCGGTGCTCGGGCGCCCGCTCGATCTCGTCTCCGCCAGCGGGCTGGTGCTGGTGCTGGGCTGCGGCGTCGACTACGGGATCTTCGTGCTCCAGGGGCTCGAGGGACAGAAGCCGACCGGGGTCGAGGCGGTGGGGGTGCTCTTGGCCTCGACGAGCACCCTTGCGGGTTTCGGGACGCTGGCGTTCGCGACCTACCCCGCGCTGGCGTCGCTGGGGATCGCGATCGGCATGGGCATCTTGATCACCGGGCTGGCGACGCTGCTGGTGCTGCCCGGGCTCCACAAGCTGGGGAGGGCGCGGTGAAGAGATCCTGGGTGTTGCTGTTGGCGTTGTCGGCCTGTGTCCATCGGGTTGCGCCCGGGCCTGACGACGGCCGCTTCAAGATGCTCCACCAGGTGTCGGTGAACTACTCCGGGCAGCAGTACCTGCTGCAGGGGTACGT
>JAYVRT010000462.1:0-5773 GCA_043776025.1 Archangiaceae bacterium
GCTGAAGCAGAAGTCCTGCCGGTCGTGGCGGCAGGCCTGGCACTTGGGGTCGGCGCAGGGCCGGCGCACCATCAGCACCGCCAGATCTCCCTTCTTCAGCGACTTCACGGCTGGGCCGACCTCGGCGACCTCGACCAGGCTCTCGTGGCCGATCACAAGGTAGTCCGAGCCGTCGGGGGGCGTGCCGTACTCGAAGCAGCAGATCTCCTTGTCGGTGCCACAGACCCCGACCTCGAGCACCTTCAGCTTCACGTCGTCCGCGTTCTTCAACTTCGGCTCCGGGTGATCCACCAGACTCACCTGACGCGCCCCCGGCTTCACCGCGATGGCTTTCATAGGCGGCGACCATGCCACGGCCTTGGGCAACGGGCTTCCCACTTCGCCCGCGAATTGAGAGAGCATGACCGCTTCTTGGAAGGGGGTCTGACGATGGAACGCTATGACGTGATCGTGATCGGCACCGGCGCTGGCGGGGGGACGCTGCTCCACCGGCTGGCGGGCTCGGGAAAGAAGATCCTCGTGCTCGAGCGGGGGCAGTTCCTGCCGCGCGAGAAGGAGAACTGGAACACCGTCGAGGTGTTTCAGAAGGACCGCTACCACACGCACGAGGTGTGGAAGGACGCCCAGGGAAAGGACATCCACCCCGGCACCGGCTACTGGGTGGGTGGCAACACCAAGGTCTATGGCGCGGCGCTGCTGCGCATGCGCGAGAAGGACTTCGGCGCGCTCCAGCACAAGGGCGGCGTCTCTCCCGAGTGGCCGCTGCGCTACGGCGACTTCGAGCCGTACTACGCCCAGGCGGAGAAGCTCTACGCGGTGCACGGCAAGCGCGGCGTCGACCCCACCGAGCCGCCGATGAGCAGCGACTACCCCTTCGCCCCGGTCTCGCATGAACCGCGGATTCAGGAGGCGCACGATCAGTTCGTCGCCCAGGGCCTGCGTCCCTTCAGCGTGCCGATCGGTGTTCACCTCAACGTGCCGCACCCGCAGTGGGGCGCTCCGTGCATCCGCTGCAGCACCTGCGACGGGTTCCCCTGCATGGTCGACGCGAAATCGGACTCCGACGTCTCCTGCGTCCGGCCGGCGCTCGCCCACGAGAACGTGACGCTCCTCACCGGCGCCAAGGTGCTCCGGCTGCTCGGCAACGCTTCGGGCCGCGAGGTCCAGAGCGTCGAGGTCGAGCTCGACGGTAAGCTGGTCGGCTTCAGCGCCGACGTCGTCGCCGTCTGCGGTGGGGCGATCAACTCCGCACTGCTGCTGCTGCGATCGGGCCTCGGCAACAGCTCGGGTCTCGTCGGCCGGAACCTGATGAAGCACAACAACGGCGCGATCCTCGCGGTGAGCAAGAAGCCGAACCCGACCGTGTTTCAAAAGACCCTCGCGGTGCACGATTTCTACTTCGGCGAGGGAGAGGCTTTCCCCTTCCCGATGGGGCACGTCTCGCTCACCGGTAAGGCGAACAAGGACATGCTCAGCGGCGAAGCGCCGGGCTTCACCCCGGAAATGGCGCTCGACCAGATGGCGAAGCACTCGGTCGACTGGTGGCTCACCGCCGAGGACCTGCCTGACCCGGAGAACCGGGTGCACTACCAGGGCGGCGAGATCACCCTCGCGTACAAGGACAACAACCTCGAAGCGTACGAACGGCTGCTCTCTCGCTGGGTCCAGGTGCTGAAGAAGGCGGACATGGGCGATCAGATCTTCCCCAACGCGCTCTACCTGCGGAAGAAGATCCCGGTGCAAGGTGTCGCCCATCAGTGCGGGACGACGAAGTTCGGCAGCGACCCGAAGGACTCGGTGCTCAACCTCGAGTGCCGCAGCCACGACGTCGACAACCTCTACGTCGTCGACGGCGGCTTCTTTCCCAGCAGCTCGGCGGTCAACCCGTCGCTGACGATCATCGCCAACGCTCTGCGCGTCGCAGACCACCTGATCAAGCGCCTCGGCGCGTGACCTGGGCGCTGGCCCACTGGAAACGGTACCTCGCCGAAGCGGTGGGGCTCGGGCTGTTCATGCTGATGGCGTGCCTCTGCGTCGTCTGGCTCGAGCACCCGCAGTCCCGCGGGCTCGCCGCCTTCCCCGACCCGCGGGTGCGGCGGATCTTGATGGGGCTGGCGATGGGCGCGATCGCGATGATCAACGTCTACTCGCCCTGGGGGAAGCTGTCCGGCGCCCACATCAACCCGGCGGTGACGCTGACCTTCGCCGCCCTCGGGCGGATCGAGTGGGCGCACGTACCCTTCTACGTGCTGGCGCAGACCGCGGGAGGCACCGCGGGGGTAGCGCTCGCCTGGGCGCTCACCGGCGATCTCCTCGCCGACCCACACACCGCCTTCGCGGTCACCGTCCCCGGCCCCGACGGGGTGGGCGTCGCCTTCGTCGCCGAGGTGCTGATCTCCGCGGGGATGATGACGATGGCGCTGCTCGTCTCGGGCTCGCGCTTCCGCGCCTGGACCGGCGTCGGCGCCGGGGTACTGGTCGCGCTCTACATCGTCGTCGAGGCGCCGGTGTCGGGGATGAGCATGAACCCCGCGCGCACCATCGCCTCGGCGTGCCTCGCGGGAGACTACCGCTCGCTGTGGGTCTACTTCGTCGCGCCCTTCCTCGGAATGGGGCTGGCCGGCGCGGTGCTTCAGAAGGGCAGGGTGAGGTAGTAGCCGGTGTTGCCCCGCTTCACGAGCAGCAACACGCTCCGACTCGAGCGCGCGGCGATCAACGTGTCGCGGTAGACGTCGGCCGAGTCCAGCGGCCGGTTGTTGAGCTTGAGCACCAGGTCTCCCGGTTCGAGGCCGATGCGCGCCGCCGCCGACTGGGGCCGCACCGAGGTGACAGCCATTGCGCCCTTGTCGGCTTTCAGGCGCAGCCCGAGGCGATCCCACGCGAGCGCGTCGACCAGCTTCGGGGGGAACTCCACGGGCTGCAGGTCGACGTTGAGCGCCTGCCCTCCCCGAAACAGCCCCACCTGGAGCGCGGTCTTGACCGGGTAGCTCTTCAGCCGCAGGTTGAAGTCGTCGGCGTCTTCCACCTGGGTGCCGCCGACGCTGGTGACGATGTCGCCCCGCTGGATCCCGCCGCCCTCGGCCGGGCTGCCGGCCTCGATGTTGGTCACCAGCGCCCCGAACGCCCGCGACCACCCCAGCCGCCGCGCGAGCTCGACCGTCAGCGGCTGGACCTCGATCCCTACCCAGACCGGGCGCACCTTCCCGAACTGGGTGAGCTCGGCGACGATCCGCTTCACCTTGTCGGCGGGGATCGCGAAGCCGATGCCCTGGGCGCTGGCGAAGATCGCGGAGTTGATCCCGATCACCTCTCCGTCGATGTTCAGCAGCGGCCCGCCGGAGTTCCCCGGGTTGATCGATGCGTCGGTCTGGATGAAGTCATTGAAGGTCCGATTGTCGGCCTTGAAGCTGCGGTTGACCGCCGAGACCACGCCCACCGTCACCGTCTTCTTCAGCCCGAAGGGGCTGCCGATCGCGATCACCGTCTCGCCGATCATCAGGTCGCTCGAGGTCCCCACCTTCGCGAACGGCAGCGGGCCCTTGGCGTTGATCTTCAACACCGCCAGATCGTTGTCCGAGTCGCTGCCGATCACGTCGGCGTCGATCTGTCTCCCGTCGGCGAGCACCACGTGGATCTGCGAGGCGCCGCGGATCACGTGCTCGTTGGTGACGATCAACCCCGCCGCGTCGATGATCACCCCGCTGCCCAGCCCTTCGACCGCGCGCTTCTCTTCCCGGCCGCCGTAGACGAAGTCCTCGAACTGGTTGCGGGGCCGGAAGCGGCTCTCCACGATCTGCACCGTGCCGATGTAGACGACCGCCGGCGAGGTTCTCTCCACCACGTTGACGACGCCGTCGCGGCGGGTGCCGAGATCGGCGGTCAACAGGCTCAGGGCTGCAAAAAGGGCATGGTTCATGGGCCGCAGAATCCACTAAGAAGGGGTCCATGAAAAAGCTCTTCTTCGCTGCGCTGCTTCTCCTGGGCACACCGGTGCTGGCCGAGGATGACGCCGACGCCAAGAAGGTCGCCGAGACGTACCTCAACGCGCTGACCGGCAAGGGCGACGAGGCGGGCAAGGATCTGTTGCTGGGCGGGGTGACGATGAACGCCCAGCTGTTCACCCTCGAGAACTGGAACCTCAAGGCCAAGGATCCGGTGAAGCACGAGGAGCTCGACGTCGGCCACGCCGTGGGGATGATGACCGACCTCGACAAGGCCGGGCGCAAGGCGCTCACCAAGCTGATGGGCGCGGAGCAGGTCGGCGACGATCTGAAGATGACCGAGGTCTCGAAGGAAGACGCAGAGAAGATGCTCAAGCCGACCCGTGAGAAGGCGGCGGCGTTCCTCAAGGCCCACCCGGTGCTCGCCTACTCGATGCGCGTCGGTAAAGAGGTCTACTGGCATCCGAAGAACCCGATGCGCCCGCTGCTGGCGAAGGCCGGCACCTCGGGCAAGTACACCCTCGACATCCACCGGTGGACGGTGCTCAGCGTCGAAGGCCCGGCGAAGACCCCCCGGGAGTGGCCGCTGCGCGTGGTGCGCTTCCGCTCGGGGAAGATCGACACCGGCTGGAAGATCATGCCGGCGTCCGACTGGAACGCAGAGTAACGGGCGCTTCAGGTCTTCAGCATCCAGCCGATCATCTTGTAGAGCAGCCGGGCGGCGACGTTGCCGTCCCACTCGTCGTCGCCGGGCGCGACCTCGTTGAGATCGAAGCCGACGATCTTCTTCCCCGAGCGCTCGATGCCCTCGAGCAGCGCCACCGCCTCGTGGAATGACAGCCCGCCCGGTACCGGCGTGCCGGTGTGGGGGCACAGGGTCGGGTCGAGCCCGTCGATGTCCCACGAGAGGTAGATCTGCTTGGGCAGCACGCTGATGATGTTGTCCACCAGCTCGCCCCAGGCCATCCCGCCCAGCTTCGAACGGGCGAGGTTGGCGTCGAAGAAGGTCTCAATCCGGCCGTCGCTGGCCTCGATCAAGTCGAACTCCGCCTCGCCGAAGTCGCGGATCCCCACCTGCACCAGCTTCTTCACCTGGGGGATCTTCTTCACCACGTTGAACATGATCGACGCGTGGGACCAGGTGAAGCCCTCGTAGGCGTCGCGGAGATCGGCGTGGGCGTCGAGGTGGAGCACGCCCATGCCGGGGTACTTCTCGGCGTGCGCCTGGATGCAGCCGAACGGCGTCGAGTGATCTCCGCCGAGCAGGCCGACCCGCTTTCCCTCGGCGAGCAGGCGCTTCGTCGCGCTGTAGACCCAGGCGTTCATCTTCTCGCAGCGCCCGTTGACCCCTTCCAACGCCTGGGCGTGATCCCCGACGCCGGCGGCGGCGATCACCGGCGCGGCGAGCGCCCTGGCCTCGACGTTCCAGGCCCGGACCTCGGCCGACTCGTCGAGCATCGCGATCCCCACCTCGTACGGGCGCCCGGTGTCGAGGTCGAAGAGGTCCACCTGCTTGCTCGCCTCGAAGATCGCCTTCGGGCCCGAGGCGGTGCCGCCGCCGTAGCTGGTGGTCGCCTCGAACGGCACCGGAATCAGCACCACCTTCGCGTTGGCCGGGGTGTCGGTGAGTCCGAAGATCCCCGAGTCGGGGAGGGCAGGCGCGTTGGGATCGAACTTGGCCATGGGTCTAAGACTCCTCGAGGGTGACGACGGTCTTTCCAAACGTCTCGTTCGCGGCCAGCTGCTTCAGCGCCGGCACCAGCTGGGAGAAGGGCACGGTGGCGCCGATCACCGGCTTCAAGGCGCCGCTGACGAAGTGGGGGAGCACCTGG
>JAYVRT010000463.1:0-5772 GCA_043776025.1 Archangiaceae bacterium
GTCTCGAGTGCCGCGAAGGTCTGCTCGAGGTCCGCAAGGCCCGGGCGCTGCTCGACGACGCCACCGCGCCGAGGCCGGTGGTGGCCTGGGCGAAGGTGGACGCGGGGATCTCGCAGCTGGTCGAAGCGCGGCTGGTGAAGCAGGCGAAGGCGAACAACTCGGCCTGGCGCTGGTCGCTGGGCGTCGCCTGCACGGCGGCGTTGGTGGCGGTGCTGGCAGTGGGCCTGAAGGTCCGGGTCGCCGCGCCGGCTCCGGCCGAAGGGGTGGCGCTGTCGCCCAACGCTGGAACCCACGTCGACCAGGCGATCGGCCTGAGCCGGATCGGGCTCGACGTCGAGGCCGCGGGCCGTGGCGAGTACTTGAAGACCGGTGAGGTGTTGCGGACCTCGGCCGAAGGCCACGCGGTGCTGACGCTGCCCGACGAGAGCCGGATTCGGTTGAGCCCGGGGACGCAGCTGGCGCTGACCCGCGCCGAAGCGGACGACGTCTCGCTGACGCTGGAGCAGGGCCGGGTGGCGGTGCACGCGTCGCATCGGCCGCGCAAGGGCTTCGTCGTCCACGCCGGCGGGTTGGGGGTGCGGGTGGTGGGCACGCTCTTCACCGTCGAGCAGATGGCGGGGGCGCTCGAGGTCGCGGTCGTCGAGGGCAAGGTCCGCGTCGAGCCGCCCGAAGGTGACGCGCTGTTCCTCCTGCCGGGTCAGCGGGTGCGCTTCGAGCAGGGCGGGTGGACTCCCGTCCGCGGCGAGGTGTCACCCTCCCAGCTCGGCGACTTCGCCGACCTGAGCGTGCCGCCGATGGTGCAGGCGCAGGGCGCGGCGCGGCCAGCTCCCGGCGGCGTGGTTCCGGCGCCGGCGCCGGAACACAACGGCCTGCTGCCCCGGCTGTCGCCCCAGGTCTCGGCGTCGCGGGTGAAGCCGGCCCCGGCGCCCGTGGCGAAGCGCCCGTCGATGGCCTCCTCGGGCACCCTGGCGGTGATGGGCTCGCAGCCTCCCGCTCCGGCCGGCGAGAAGGCGGCGTCCTCGAAGCTCACCGAGCCCGAAGAGCTCCAGGCCTGGCCAGTGGCGCCGCCGCAGCCCCCCGCCCAGCCGGCGCCCGCTGCGGAGCCTGAGGCGGTCAAGCCGGCGCTGGACGTCACTCCGTTTCCAGTCGTGAGCAATCAGGCCGAGCCCGCCCGAGCGAAGGCCGAGCCGCTCCCGGTGGATCTCGAGACGCTGTTCCTCCAGCGCGCCGAGCGGGCCCTGGGCCGCGGGATCTGCGAGAACTACCTCCAGGGCCTCGATGAGCTCGCCAGTGACTTGAGTCGCGGCGAGCGCGCGGAGAGGGCGCGGATCCTTCGCGCCCGGTGCTTTGACGCGAAGATCCGCCCCGATCTCTCCGAGCGGGAGTACCGGCATTACCTGGTGAACTGGCCGACGGGTCGGTTCGCGCTCGAGGCGAGGCAGGCGACCGCCGACTAGGACTGCTGCCAGCGGCGGCCGACTCCAGCCGCCGGGAGGGAAGCGTCTACTGCCCCTGAAGGCAGCCAGGCTCGCCGCTGCGGTTCGCGGCGCCGGTGCCCGCGGTGAAGGCGGCGTTCGACCACTCCATCTGCAGCTTCCAGGTGCTGGTTCCGAGCGTGACCGGGCCAGTGAAGGACCAGGCGCACTTGTCGCCGTTCTCGGCGCCGCTCCCGTCGAACCACCCGCCGCCACGTGGGTCGGTGATCGCCTCGGCGAGCTCGTGCGCGGTCACGTTCGCGACGGCGGCGAGCCCCTGGGAGTGGCCGGTGTTGTAGGTGTCTTGCGGATCGCAGCCGGCGATGCCATCGATGTTCGGCATGTACGCGACCTGGATCTGCGCGCCGTTCGAGCAGGTACCCCAGCTGTGCCACGCGCAGTAGCTGACGTGGCCGGCGCCGGTGGAGGTGTAGATGAGGTAGAGCGCGTTCGCGTCCGGCTGGTTGTTGGCGATTTTGCACGCCTCAGCGACTGCGCTGCTGGTGGTGAGCGCTCGGCGCGGGGCCGCGGTGAGATCGAACACGTGGCCGAGGTAGCTCGACGCGACGGTGACCTGCCCGTTGCTCCCGCTGTACTCGGTCGACGTCGCCGCGTAGTTGCTCCCGCCGAAGCCGTTGAAGAAGCTGTCGAGCCCGGTCACCTTGTCGCCCTGGAAGGCAGGGTCGTTCCACTCCGCGCCCCAGAAGATCGCCTGGGTCTTGTTGGCCACCAGCACAGTCCCGCCGTGCGAGGTCATCAACGTCGAGCCGCCGCCTGAGCCCCCGCCGCCCTTCGCCTTGAACAGGTGCTCCGGGGCACCGTTGAGGCCGTTGGCGCCGGCCACTTCCTGCGAGACAGAGCCAGCCGCCGACGGGTCTGTGAGCTCCGGGCCGCAGGCGGTCAGAGCTACGGTGAGCGCTGCGAGAGTGAGGGTTTTCAAGGCGGTGGCTCCAGTGTGGGATGAACGGCGCTCATGAAGCAGATTCCAGCGCGCTTGTCACTTCACCGAAGACGACAACCCCCTGGCGTGATTGAGCAAACTCTCGAAAATCGGGTGGCTTCATACTTGCGGGGGGCACCTGAAGTCAGTGGGGCAGGGCGAGGACCTTCGCCTCAGCGCGGGCGGCGCGGATCACGCTCTGGGCGGCGGCGGCAAAAGCTTCAGGGGTGGTGTGATCGACCTGGGCGAACTCGAGGTCAAGGGCCTCGAGGCCTCCGCGGCCAAGCGGCTCGCGGGCGAGGCGGTGGAGCGTCTGCCCCGGTACGAGCCCTTGATCCAGGTCACCGCGCCGGCTGCCCAAACTGATTCCCGAGCCGCGCCGAGGATGGGATGTTGCGAGCCTCGTGCGCCGCCTGTCCGCTCTGCTCGTTCTCCTCGCTTTCTCGCCGGCCCTGGCGCTCGACAAGCAGGGCAGCGCCCACGGAGGCGAGGTCGAGGGCGAGGCGGCCGGCTTCGATCTGAGCGGCTCGTTCATGCTCGGCGTCGCGCTCTACAACCCCAGCTACGCGGCGCGACCGGACAACACCGGGCTGACGTTGTTCCGGTACGGAGGGCACCTCGACATCGATCTCATCGGGCGGCTGCTGTCGATTCCCCTCGACATCAACATGTTCACCGACCGCGAGCGGCGCGCCGAGCGGATCTTCTCTCCCACCGAGTTCGACATCATCGCCGGGGTCACCTCCACCTTCGGCCTGGGCCCCGGAGCGCTGGAGCTGGGGCTGCGCGCTGAGCACGATCGCCCGGTCGACGTGGGCACCTTCACCCAGACCTACGTCGACGCCCGCGCCCGCTACCTCTACTCGGCCGCGGCGATCTTCCCGAAGCTGGGCAGCGCGCTGCGCGGCGGCGACGTCAGCGGCTGGGTCGGCCTGGGGGGCTTCGTCTTCAACCCGACCTACGCTGCCCGCCCCGACAACTCGGGGCTGGCGCTGCTGCGCTACTCGCTGCACGCGGAGCTCTCGACCTTCGACGATCTCATTTCGTTGGGGCTCGACGGGACGATGTTCACCGACCGGCAGGCGAGCCCGGTCGCTCCGAGCGAGCTCGACTTCACCGTCGACCTCATCTTTCACAAGGGCCCGTTCGAGGCCCACCTGGCGTACGAGCGCGACCTGCCGGTCGACCGTGACGGGCTGACCCAGCAGTTCGTCTACCTGCTGTTGGGCTGGAGCTTCGACCTCGACACCAGCCCGACCCAGGCCTCGACCACCCGGAACCCGGTCGTTTCTCCGTGAGGCGCTCGCCTCAGGTTCGGCGGTAATGTGGCGCACCTGCACCGATGAGTGACGAGTCGCCCGCCACGCCTGGCGTCTCGCTCGAGCCCACGGGGGCGACCAAGCTCGGCGCGTTGCGTCCGGGAATGGAGGTGCTCCAGGGCCGCTTCAAGGTCATCGAGCTCCTCGGCCGGGGTGGCATGGGTGACGTCTACCTCGCCGAGCAGGTGTCGCTCGGCCGCAAGGTGGCGCTGAAGACGCTGCGCGAAGACCTGAGCCTGCAGCCGGGGATGACCGAGCGGTTCAAGCGCGAGGCGCGGCTGCTCTCGACGGTCGACCACCCATCGATCGTTCGGGTGATCGACTTTGGCGAGGCCGGGGGCTCCTACGTTCTGGTGATGGAGTTCGTCGAAGGAGAGAACCTCGCTACCGAGGTCCGGCGAGGCCCGCTCGAGCCCCGGCGAGCGCTGGCGGTGATGAAGGACATCGCCGACGGGCTCGCGGCGATCCACAGCCACGGCATCATTCATCGCGATCTCAAGCCGGACAACGTGCTCCTCACCCGGGGGCCTGAGGGCGAACGGGCTCGCCTGCTCGACTTTGGGATCGCCCGCCTCGCGGAGGAGCAAGGGACCGCGGCGATGACCCAAGCCGGCATGGTGCTGGGAACGCCGGAGTACCTCGCGCCCGAGCAGGCGACCGGCGCGCCCATCGACGCGAGGAGTGACGTCTACGCCTTCGGTGTGCTCGCTTACCGTCTGCTCGCGGGGCAACACCCCTTCGCCGGGCCGACTGCGCGCGACTTCGTGCTTCAGCACATCACCCAGGCGCCGCCCGACCTGAAGTCGGTGGCGCCCCACCTGGCTGGTCAACCGGCGCTGGTCGCGCTGGTGATGTCCTGCCTCTCCAAGGAGCCGGCGAGCCGCCCCGACGGAGGGCGGGCGCTGGCGTCGGCGTTGGCCGGGCTGAACACCGGGATGACCGGCCCCGTCGCGGCACCCCTGCCCGCGGACGTGTTGGCCCCGACCCTGGCGAGCAAGCAAGTCAGCGCAGGTCCCGCCCCGGCCGGCACGCCCAGCGCGGAGCTCAAGGCGTCGGAAGCAGCGGCAGTGTTGGTCGAGCGGGGGAAGACCTTTGCGGGCGCCGCGGTGAAGGGGCTCTCCCAGGGCAGCCGAAGGCTGTGGGTGGCCGGGGTGAGTGGGCTGTTGCTCCTCTCGCTGTTGATCGCCCTCTTCACCGGGCGAGATCCAGTCCTCGAACAGGCAGGGGCGGCGCTCGATCGCGGCCAGCCCGTCGCGGCGCTCGAGCTGCTGGATTCTTCGAAGGGCCGGGGCGAGCCCGCCCAGCGCCTGTTGCGGGCCGAGGCCTACCACCAGCAAAAAAAGCACCGAGAGGAGTGGGAGCTGATCAGCAACACCGCCGCCTCCGGACTCAATAAGCTGCGGCCGGCCGGTCTGGTCGCGTTGATGGAGGACCTTGTCCGCAATGACCGCGACGAGGAGCTGCGGGAGACGTTGGTAAAGCTGCCGCCCCGACAGATCGAGGTGTTGCGGGAATGGTCCTCGGGCCCGGTCTCGCCCACCCAGTGGGGAGCGATCCACTACCTCGACCTCGCGCAGGTCAGCGGCGTCGATCTGGTCCCCGGCTTCCTCGTGGCGCTGACGTCCCCCGACTGTGACGTCTGCAGCGCCGCGGCGAGGCGGCTGGGCGAGCTCGGCGACAAGCGCGCGATCGGGCCGCTCGAACGCTTGAAGAGCTCTCCCCGCAAGCCGGTGCTGTTCTTCGCGCGGAGCTGTGGTCACGACGAAGCCGAAGAGGCGTTGGCAAAGCTGAGCTTCCCCAAGGCCGAGTAACCTCGCGATCCATTTTTCGCGGGGATTGGCCCTCTGGGGTCCTGCACCTGGAGACGACCCATGCGAAGCGGCTGTCGACTGACGGGATGGATGGCGCTGGTGCTGGCCCTGGGTGCCTGTAGCTCTGGGAGCAATGGCGGAGTCGGCGGCGGCTCGGCGGTCGGCGGTGGCTCGGGGGTCGGCGGCGGCTCAGGGGGCGGCGGCGGCTCGGGGGTCGGCGGCGGCTC
>JAYVRT010000464.1:0-5769 GCA_043776025.1 Archangiaceae bacterium
GACGGCTGGTGATGACGGCGGCTTCGCGACGGTGTGGATCGTGGTGCGCGACGGGCGCGGCGGGGAGACGTGGACCACCCGCACCGCGGTTGTGCCGTAGCTACATGCTCCCAGGCGCCACCTCTAGATCCGCAGCCCTCCGAGCATCGCCTCCACCAGCTCGCCCGCCTCGCGGCGCATCTGCTTCGGGTGCTTCGCGCGGGTGATCGACATCGCCGCTTCGACCACTGCCCCCTTCACCATCGAGGCCAGCAGCTCGAGCGAGACCTTCTTCAGCTGACCTTCCGCAGCGACCGCGACCAGCGCCTGCACCAGCAGCACGCCGGTCTTCGATTCCTCGAGTGCGCGCCACTCGTCGAGCCCGAGGATCGCCGGCGCTTCATTGTAAGCGCGCCGCACGTCCGGCTCGAGGCAGGCGTCCAGCACCGCGGTGATCCCCGCGGTCAGCCGCGCCCACGCGCCCTGCTTCGGCTTCATCGCCGCGACCGCACAGTCCGCGACGTGGGCGGCGACGTCCTCGAGCACTCCACGCAACAGGTCCTGCCGCTTGGCGAAGTGATGGTAGAGCGCGCCGGTGGTGACACCCGCGGCGCGGGAGACTTCGATCACGCCCACCGCCGATTGGCCGCCCTCGGCGAACAGGCGCCGGCCATGGGTGAGCAGCGCTCCACGGGTCCGGGCGGCTTCGCTGTTCCGGGTCTTGACCATGGGCGGCGCGGTTGGCATAAACGATATATCTCAAATTCGCCGCCTGGAGTTTTCCTATGACGAAGATCACCAACCGCCCGCCCGCCGCTCCCGTCTCCTCCGAGAACAAGGCGCACGCTCCGCAGCCGGCGCCTGCCACCCAGCCCACCGCGAACGCGGGGTGGACGGGCGGCCCGCAGGTGAGCGCGGCCGAGCGGCGCGAGAAGGCGACCGGCGTCTCCACTGCGCCGATCGAGCTGTCGGACTCGGCGCGCGCGGACCTGGTGAAGAAGAAGGGCACCTGCCCGTTCATGGGCGCCGCGGTCGCGAGCAAGAACCTCCCGGTGCGCAACAGCGCCGACAAGCCGCTGGCCAACATCAACGACGTCGCCGCGCTCGGCAACACCGGCAAGGGCAGCGACCTGGGTGAGCTGCTCAAGCTCTTCGCCGAGGGCAACCACGCCTTCATGCCCGGGATGACCCCCGGCAAGCTCGACAAGCCGGTGCCGGAGGGGACGATGAGCCTCGACCTGCCCGGCTCGCAGGGCTCGCACCCCGGCCACAGCGGAATCCTGCAGGGAGATCCGAAGGCCACCGACTCCGGCCGCTTCAGCGACGCCGACTTCAGCCGGCTCATGAGCTACGCGAAGGACGGGGTGATCAAGCGCTCCGACATCGGCAAGTTCATCGCCGGCAACGTCGCCGCGGATCCAAACGCCAAGGCCCCGAGCCTGAAGACCGCCGCGCTGCTCGCCAAGGACGTCGGGCAGCTCGCGGGCCAGGTCGCGACGACGATCAAGAACAAGGCGACCGGCCAGAGCAACCCGACTGAAGATCGCAAGGTCTTCACCAAGCTGACCAAGGTGCTCGGCGAAGAGAACCTGGTCGGCTCCGCCGGCGAGTTCGGGTTGATGGCCGCCTTCCTCGCCAACAGCCCGAAGACGAAGCAGGTCGGCGGTGAGCCCGCCTACTCCGTCGATGACCTGACCAAGATGTTCAAGGACAAGCAGTTCCCCGAAGGCTGGGAGACCTGGAAGAAGACGACCGCCGACTGGGCCGTCAACACCGGGGCGATCGCGCTGTCGGCCGAGAAGGCCTACGCGCTGCACGCGCTCAAAGAGAAGTTCTAAGGAATTTAAGGCCAACGCCCGCGAACAGCGCAGCCCCGACCGCGCCCGAGTGCAACGCCACGTTCTGTAAGGGTGAGAGGGGAAGAGGTGTCCCCTCCCCTGGGGACCGCCGGGTCACTTGGTAAATTAACCAAGGAACCTCCGACCCTCCGCGGGGGGGAGACCTGGCTTCAGACTGGCTCAGCGCGCTCAATGGGTTGAGCTCGAGACACCTCGTCCGGCCCAGATTTCCGGCAACAGCCGCTAAATTTCGTAAACGCTTCAGTTCGCCAGCGCCGTCGCGAGCCGTCCCAGCTCGTCTTCCCAGCCCGCCACCATCCGCTTCGTCCACTCCTCGTCGTGCATCGCGTCGATGGTGAGCAGCAGCTTCACTTCCTTGCCATTGGGGAACAGCTCGACCAGGTGCCGCGCCGCGTAAGGATCGACGTTGGGCACGAAGTCGACGCGGTGGTCGTACGCGAGCCGGGTCTTCGGCGTGAGCCGATAAGAAGTTCAAAGCGGTTTTGGAGGATGCAGCCCGGAGGCGGAGAGAGGCTGGGGTGGGTGCGCGAGCAATTGCGGGTGGTGGCGGAGTCGCGGGCGCGCGCGGCGTTGAAGCGGAGCGGCATCTTTCCGTCCACCGCCCTCGACGCGTACGACTTCGACTACCCGAAGAGCATCGACCGAGACGCTGCCTGAGCGACTTCAGGCGCGCGCCCCGGTGCCGAGCAAGAGCGCGACTGCTTGGACGGCCTCGGGGGGAAACCGCTCACGTCCCGGAACCGAGGGCAGACAGAGCCCTTTGATCGCGTTGACCATCGCGACCGGCATCGAGGAGTCCGCCCGCAGCGGTGCGCGGATTGTCCGGCCTAGGCAAAGCGCCGCCTCGGCGGTGGAGGCGACCCGCGGCCGATCGTCCGGGGGAATCACCAGGGCCGCACCGTCCCAACCGACCAACGCCGCGGAGCACGCCTCGTAGAGCTCGCTGCCGTCGGCCGAGCTCAGCAACGTGGCGACGCCCGGCGTCCGCACCGAGTCGTAAGGGCAGGGTGACGGAGGTTTGGCGAGGCGTCCGCGGGCACCGGCAAACGGGGAGACCTGGGTACGGATCGGCATCGCGTCGAAGAGCAGGCTTGGGTCCCGCGGGGTTGCCACCAGCCGCGGTCCAACCGCTCGCAGCGTCCAGACGCCGGGCTTCGCCGAGCGGGCAAAGGCGAGGAACCCGTCGCGGACCGCGGGCCCGCACTCGCGGAAGCGGGCGAGGTGATGCTCGAAGAGAACAACTCCGTCCGGGTCGACGCGCAGCGCGGTGTAACTCACCGCAGCGCCCCCAGCTTGAGCCGAGCTTCGTCGAGCTCGGCTGCGGCGCTCGAGTCCCAGCCGATCCCTCCGCCGGTGCCGTAGATCCAGCTGCCATCGGGCGCGTGCTCGGCGGTGCGAATCAACAGACTGAACGTTGCCCGGGTGCCGTCGATGCAGCCGAGCGCCCCGCAGTACGCGCCGCGCGGGGTCGGCTCGAGGCAGGCAATCATCCGTCGGGCCGCGGACTTCGGCGCGCCGGTGATCGACCCTCCGGGGTGAAGGGCGGTGAGAATCTCGGTCAGCCCGACGTCTGGGCGCAACCTGCCCTCAACGTCGCTCACCGCCTGCACCGCGTAGCCCAGCTCGAGCAACCGCCGGGCGTGGGTCACCCTCACCGAGCGCGGCTCACAGATCATCGTCAGCTCGTTGCGGATCAGATCGGTGATGATCGCGAGCTCGGCCTTGTCCTTCGAGCTCACCGCCAGGGCGGCTTCGGCGCTCGCCGTTCCTTTCATCGGTTGACAGCGAATCGTCTGCGCCTCGGTGCTGAAGAACAGCTCGGGTGACGCCGACGCGAGCTCGCGGCCGTCGGGAAACCGGACCCAGGCGGCAAAGCGCGGCACCCCCCGGCGACAGAGCGCGGCGAAGAGCGCCGAACCCCGCATCTGGCCCAGCTTCGCTCGGAGCGTGAGGTTCACCTGGTACACGTCGCCGGCGGCGATCGCGGCTCGAATGGCCTCGACCCCCTGGGAATGGGAGGCGTCGTCGAGCAACGGCTCGACCCAAGGCGCCTCGACATCGAGCTCCACGCCGTCGAGGCGCTGCTCGTCGCCGTCAAAGCGCCGGGCCGCCGCGGCAGCCGCCTCGTAGGGGAGAAAGGCGATCCGTCCCGCGGGGGCTTCGCGCAGCGGGGCCACCAAGCGCCACCCGGCTCCGAAGCCCGGCCCCAGCAGCGCGAATGACGGCAGCGCCTCGAGCGTCGAGAGCTTCAAGCGACCGCCCGAAAGAACGAGGCGAACAGCTCGGGTCCGCGGGGCGTGCCGAAAGAGTCCGGATGAAACTGGAGGCCGGCCATCGGCAGCGTCGCGTGCTCGATCGCCATCGGCAGGCCATCGGCCGTCCGCGCGACGACGGACAAGGGTTCGACGACCCTGTCGAGGACCAGCGAGTGGTACCGCATCACCTCGACCGGTCCGCGGAAGGCCGAAAAGAACCGCGACGCGCCGAAGACGACCGTGTCTTCGACGCCGTGTCGCGGCTCGGTGCGCGTCAGGCGGGCGCCAAACGCAACGCCGAGCGCCTGGTGGCCAAGACAAATTCCCAAGGTTGGAAGCCGGCGGGCGGCAGCGGCAGTTACGACGTCGACCAGGCCGACGCGCTGCGGGTCGCGAGGTCCCGGCCCAATGACGAGGATCCGCGCGGTCTCGAGCGCGCGCAGGACTTCCTTCAGTTCGGCGCTGGGAAGCACCTGGACGTCCGAGCGCTCGACCGGCAGGCGGTCGATGACGTTCCAGGAGAACGAGTCGTCATTCTCGACGAAGAGCACGCGCGCGCTCTTCAACACCGGAGCTCGGGCCTGCGTTGGCGCGGTGTTCCGGCCTGGAAGGATCGGCGCAGCGGCGAGGAACAGCCTGTGGTGTGAAGCACAAGCCAGATCATAGCCGGCTCCGCCGGGCCGCCACCGGTGCGATCTTCGGCACACAAATGAAACGAGGCTGGCTGCGCTCGACGGAAGCTTCGTGCGTGATCCTGTTCGGCAAGGCCCACGACGTCGGTGACCTCTTCGCCGCCGGGGCATCGTCCGCTCGATCCACGACAAGGCCGAGCTGCTGGAGCGCGCCGGCCTCCGACTCTGACACCGAAGCCGC
The DNA here is from genome assembly GCA_043776025.1 of Archangiaceae bacterium. Taxonomy (GTDB): domain Bacteria; phylum Myxococcota; class Myxococcia; order Myxococcales; family Myxococcaceae; genus JAYVRT01. The sequence continues at coordinate 4,967 of JAYVRT010000464.1, forward strand.
GGCGCGTCCGTCCCCGCTCGCAGGGTTGGCCGAAATCGCGGGCTCATCCGTTGGCCTCGAGCGGAGTCGAGAGGCACCTCGTCAGCTCTCACGGGGCGACCAGGAGTCCCTCGACTCCGCTCAGGACGAACGGATCACCTCGGTCAGCTGCGCAGGCCCTTCGCGAAGTCCTCGATGCGCGTCTTCGGCGCGCCCAGGGTGTCCCACGTTTCCTGTGCGCGGAACGTCTCGGGGTAGCGGTTGAGTGCGCCGAGCATCTTCGAGACGAAGCCCATCGGCCGGTTGAACAGCCCGATGAACGAGAGCACCGCCAGGGGCGCCTTCTGCAGGGTGAGCTTCTCGGGGAAGGCCGCGATGAAACGCTTCGCGCCGTCTTCGGGCATCACCGCCTCGGGGCCCTGCGCGACGTAGACCTTGTTCCCCTGCTGCGGCAGCTCGAGTGAGCGCGCCACCAGGCGTCCCAGGTCCGCGCCCGCGAGGTACCAGGTGGGGTGAAGTGCCTTGCCAGCGAGGTTGAGCTTCGGGCCCTGCCGCATGCCGCCGGGGAAGTTCTCCATGAAGGACGACGCCCGGAACACGGTGGCCGTCATCCCCGAGTTGAGCACCGCCTGCTCCGCGGCCTGCTTGACCTTGAACACCCACCAGTCGAAGCCCTGCTGGCCCTGCAGCTCGATCACCAGGGGAGAGATCGCGAGCACGCGCAGGACGCCCGCGGTGCGAGCTGCCTCGAGGATGCCGCGCAGGCCCTCGCGCTCGACCAGTCGATCAGTCTCCCGCTCCGAGGGCTGGGTGGCGAGGTTCAA
>JAYVRT010000465.1:0-5765 GCA_043776025.1 Archangiaceae bacterium
GCCATCGCCGCCTCGAGCGCCACCCGCGCCGCGAAGCCCGCCGCCAACCCGAGCGCCGTCTGCGCCACCGCCTGGGTGGCGAGGCCGAGCATCGTCGGAGGCAGCTGCACCATTGGAAACCCTGTCGCGGCAGCCCCGGCAACGGCGATCGCGCTCGCGGTCCCGAGCCGCACCAACGCGGGGACTCCCGAGAGCCCCAACAGCGGAGCCGAGATGCACAGGCCCAACGATCGGAAGAGCACGAGCGCGAAGCCGTACAGGCCTGGCAGCGCGAGCTCCATCAGCCGATGCCCGCCATGCGTTGGAGCGCGCTGGTGACGAAGCCGGCGAGCCGTTCGAGCATCCAGCCGCCGAGCAGCGCGAGGGTGATCAGCGTCACCGCCAGCCGAGGCAGGAAGCCGACCGCGGGGTCGTTGATCTGCGTCGCCGCCTGGAGCACGCCGACGACGAGGCCGCCGATGAAGAGCGCGGCGAACAGCGGCCCTCCGACGGCGGCGATCAGCACGAAGCCTTCGCCCATCAACCGGGTCGGGAGCTCAGAGCCCATGGAAGCTCGCCACCAGCGATGCGACGACCAGGTGCCAGCCGCCCGCGAGGAGAAAGACGCCGATCTTCAGCGGCAGCGACACCAGCGTCGGCGGCACCATCATCATCCCCAGCGACATCAGGATCGCCGCCACCAACAGGTCGATCAGCAGGAACGGGATGAAGATGAACAGACCCATCCGGAAGGCGGTGGAGAGCTCGGAGACCATGAACGCCGGCACCGCGACGCTGACCGGAATGTCCTCGGCCGCCGCCTGCTCCTGGTGGCCGATGCGGATGAAGAGCGCGAGGTCCTCGTTGCGGGTGTGGGCGAGGAGAAACTCGCGAATCGGAACCCACGCGCGCGCCGCCGCCTCGGTGTGCGAGAGCTGATCGTCGAAGTACGGCCCGAGCGCTTCGTCGTAGACGCGGTTGCCCGTCGGGGCCATCACGAAACAGGAGAGCGCCAGCGCCAGCGCGACCATCACCTGGTTCGGCGGCAGCTGCGGCGTGCCCAGCGCCTGGCGGAGAAAGGAGAGCACGATCACGATTCGCGCGAACGAGGTGGCCGAGACGAAGGCCGCCGCCGCGAAGGAGAGCGCGGTCATCAGCAGGAACAACTTCACCGAGGCCGAGCCCCCGCCGTTGATCGACAGCGACACCCCCGGCTCGGCGGCGAGCAGCAGCGGCAGCATCACGACACCCGCGCTGGCTGGCCGGCGGCGAGCTTGCGTCGCAGCTCTTGATCCTCCGCGCTCTCCGCGAGCAGGTCTTCGAAGGCGGCCTCATGGGTCGTCCGCTGGAAGAGCCCGGGCGGCACCGGCGAGGGCGAGGGCGTCGGCTCGGCCACCGGCTCAGGCGTCAGCCCGGCCTTGAGCAGCGTGATCCCCGCTTCGCTCGTCGCCAGCAGCACCGTCTCGCCGCCGAGCTGAGCGACCACCAGCGAGCGCCGCGGCCCGAGGCTCGTCGTCTCCAGCACCTTCACCCAGCGTCCTTGCCGGCGGCGCCGCCGGGTCAGCAGCAGCGCGGTCACCGCCAGCGCTCCGATCAGCGCGATCGGCCAACCGACCTGCAGCGAAGGCTCGGGGATCGGGGCCGGGACCGCGGTGGTGGCGTGGGCCGCGGACTCGACGGCGGGTTGGGGGCTCATCGGGTGGCTCCTTCAGCGCAGGCGGGCGACGCGCTCAGCGCGGCTGATGATGTCGGTGATCCGGATCCCGAACTTGTCGTTGACCACCACCGCTTCTCCGCGGGCGATCAGCCGGTCGTTGACCACGATGTCCAGTGGCTCTCCGGCGATCTTGTCGAGCTCGATCACCGAGCCGGGCGAGAGGGCCAGCAGATCCTGGATCGTCAGCCGCGTTCGACCCAGCTGCACCGTGACCTCGAGAGGCACGTCGAGCAGCAGGTCGAACCGGCGGGTGGATTGCGGAGCGGCGGGGGCGGCGGTGACTTGGGTGACTTCCATATCGTTGGGTCCGGTCATGGTCAGTGGGTCACGTGTTCGGGTGCGAGGCCTTGCTCGAGGACGACGGCGTGGCTGCCGCCGCTGGCGCGCGGACGGCCGGAGAGCTTGTGGCGGCCCTCGACGAAGATCGGGATCGCCTGCGCTTCGTCAGTGTCGAGCGTGAGTACGTCGCCGACCTCCAGCTGCAGCAGCCGCGACACGGGCACCACCGCGCGGCCCAGCTGGGCGCAGACCTCGACCTTCACCTGGGCCAGCTCATTGGCGAGCGAGGCGGTGAAGCGCTGGTCGCCCTGCGAGTGCACCCGCGGCGGGTCGGACAGCAGCCGCTTGGCCGGCTCGACCGCGGCGAAGGGAATCGTCAGCTGCATCCGGCCGGTGATCGCGCCGGAGATCTCGAAGGTGGAGACGATCGCCGCTTCGTTGGGCGGGGCGATCACCGCCAGCCGGGGGTCGGCCTCGATTCGCAGCACCTCGGGCGAGAAGGCGAGGACTCCCTTCCATGCCCGGGTCATCGCGTCGGTGAAGACCGTGAGCAGCCGCCTGAGCACCAGCCGCTCGACCGAGGTCAGCTCGTGGCGCTCGCCGGTCTGCGCCTCGTCCGGTCGAACCTTGCGGTCGCCCAACGCAGCGGAGAGCAGCGACTCGCCCAGGCCCGGCTCGAGGACCAGCAGCGCCATGCCGTAGCTGTGGCCGAGTGAGAGCACCGCGACCGTGGTCGGTGGGTTGAGCAGCGAGCTGAAGTCGACGAACTTCATCAGGGTCGCTTGCGCTGAAACGACTTTGAGGTTCAGCCGGGTACGGCCGCCGAAGCCGGCGGCGAGCATCGAGGCGATCTGCTCATTGATCGCGTCGAGCGTCGGCATCTGCCCGCGGATGATCCGGTCGTGGCTGGTGAGATCGTACGGGACGACGTTGCTCTTCGCGGCGGCCGCCTGGCTCGCCTCGGCCTCGACGCGGCCGTCCTTGATCGCGTCCATCAAGGCGTCGACTTCTTCGTGGTTCAGGGTGGCCATGGCGCTTGGGTCAGCTCACTGAATGACGAGGTCGGTGACGTAGAGCGCCCGCGGCGCACTCTCGGGCGCGATCCCGTTGAGCTTCTGGAACAGCGCCTCTTTCGTCTTCCGGATTCCCTCCGAGCCACGCAGATCTTCGAGCGTCTGGTCGGACAGGTAGGCGATGAACGCCTCGCGGATCTTCGGCAGGTGCGCTGTCATCCGCTCTTTGTCGACGTCATTGCCGACCTCGATCTCGAAGGAGATGCGCGCGTAGCGCTCGGCTTCGGGGTTGCGCAGGTGGATGATGAAGTCCGCCAGGCGCACCGTCGGGCCCATGCCGGTGGCGGACTTGTTTTCGCCCCCTTCGGCCTTCGCCCCGTGCTCCCCGCCGCCGTGCTCTTCGGCCTTGGCGCTGGAGCCGCCCGGCTTGAGCACGATCACCGCCAACACCGCCGCCAACAGCACAGTGTTGAGGATGAGAAAGAGGGTGACGTTGCTCTTCTTCGCCGGCATCGCGGCGGCGATGTCGGCGGCGGTGGCTTTGTCGGGGGTAGCGCTCATGGCAACCAACCCCTTCAGCAACCCCTGTGCCCGTGGCGGATCCGAGGCAGGGCGGGGGGTTGGGGGCGTCAACCGGCTGACGCGACAGCTGGGTGACTTTTGAGGCCGTCAGCGCGCCGCTTCGGCGTTGATCAGGTCCGCCGAGGTCAGCTCCACCACCAGCTCCACCCGCCGGTTGGCATCCCGGCCCTCGGGGGTCGCGTTCGACGCCAGCGGCCGGGAGGAGCCCATTCCCGCCGCGGCGAGCATCGACCCTTTGATCCCGTGCCCGGCCTCGAGGAAGCTGACCACCGTCACCGCGCGCTCCGCCGACAGCTCCCAGTTGTTGCGGAACCTGCCCTTCACCGCAGAGTCGTCGGTGTGCGCCTCGACCCGCAGGGGCCGCCCCAGGCCGGCGAGCTCGTCGCCAATCGCGTCGAGCACCGGCAACGCCTCGGGCCGCAGCGCCGCCTGGGCAGGGTCGAAGAAGCGCGCAGCGGAGAGCCGGATGTTGAGCTTGCCGTTGGCGATCTCGACCGCGACCGTGGACGCCGTCGACCGCTCCTGGAGAAAAGGCTTCAGCCGCTTCTCGATGCGGCGCCGCAGGGTCTCCGCCGCCTTCTTCGCCTGGGGGGTCGAGGTGGCGCTCGGGCCGGTGTTCGCGGCGCAGCCACCCTCGCTCGGCGGGCCTTCGAAGATCGGCATCGCCCCGACGCCGCCGGTGCCGCTGAAGTGCAGCGCCCACTGCACCGACTGCGCCGCCTGCATCACCTTCTTGTTGTCGACGCGGCTGATTGAATACATCACCACGAAGAAGGCGAAGAGCAGGGTGATGAAGTCGGCGTACGAGACGAGCCAGCGCTCGTGGTTCTCATGCTCTTCGTGCTTGTGCTTGCGTGCCATGGCCTATTCGCTCTTCGGCACGTTCCCGCGGGCGCTTCAGGTGGGATAGGGTGCGAGCTGCTCCGGTGCGCGCTTGTGGGGAAAGAAGCGGGAGATCAACGCCACCAACTGGGCGTTGTCCCAGGGCTTCGGCAGCCAGGCGTGGAACACCGGCTGGTTGATCGTCGCCTCGCCTTCGACGAAATTGCCGCTGAAGAGCAGTCGGGTGGTCTGCGGCCATCGGTCGCGGATTGCCGCGAGCAGCTCGAGGCCGCTCATCCCGGGCATCAACATGTCCGAGATCACCAACGAGACTGCCTCGACCTCGAGCAGCGCCAGGGCGTCTTCGCCGCTGCGCACGGTGCTCACCTCGTAGCCGGCGCGCTGGAGCACCCGGCGCAGCGAGGCCGCGAGCAACACCTCGTCGTCGACGATCAGGATCGTGCCGGGGGGGCTCACTTCTTTGCCTCTGCGGCGGCCGGAGCGGCGTGGGATCCGGCGTAGGCCCGCAGCTTGTCCTCGAGGACGCGCGGGTTGAGGCCTTCCTGGATCCCGAGCACGCCCTCGGCGATCAGCGTCTTCCGCTCGGTCTCCAGACCGATCTTGCGCTTCAGCTTCGTCGCCATCGGCAAGAGGAAGAGGTTGGCGAGGCCGACGCCGTAGACGGTGGCGACGAAGGCGACGGCGATGCCGGGGCCGAGCTTCGATGGATCCGACAGGTTCTCCATGACGTGGATCAGACCGAGCACCGCCCCGAGGATGCCGACCGTCGGGGCGAAGCCACCGGCCGACTCGAACACCTTCGCGGCGACGTTCGCCTCCTCCGCCTCGGCGTCGATCTGCGCCTCGAGCGCCGACCGCGCCACGCCCGCGTCCACGCCGTCGACGAGGAACCCGACCGCGCGCTTGAGGAACGCGTCCTCGATGCCCGCGAGCTTGCTCTCCAGCGCCAGCACCCCGTCGCGGCGTGCGATCGACGCCATCTCCACGATCTGCGTCATCAGCGCCCCCAACGGCGGCGGCTTCTCGGTGAACACCGACTTGGCCATCTTCAGCCCCCGGATGAAGTCGCCCTTGGGGAAGGCGACCATCGTCGCGCCGAAGGTGCCGCCGAGGACGATGATCCCCGCGGTCAGCTGCATCAGCGAGCTCGCGTGGCCGCCTTCGATCGCCTGCCCGCCGAGGATCGCGCCAATCGCGAGCAGGATTCCGCCAATCGTGAGGAGGTCCATGGGTCAGGCCCTCGTGGTGTCGGTGACCGGTGGCGGCTCGGTCATGAACCGCCGCCGGAAGGCGACGACCCGATCGATCAGCTGGACGGCGGACTCCTTGACCATCACCCGAACGCCGGTGGT